>PXES01000373.1 GCA_003564655.1 Paracoccaceae bacterium | reverse complement strand
CGCGCCGTGACCGTCTTGGTCCGCGTATAGAAGCGGAACGCATCCGGGCCGTGCTGGTTCAGATCGCCGAAGCCCGACTTCTTCCAGCCGCCGAAGGTGTGATAGGCCAGCGGCACCGGGATCGGCACGTTGATCCCCACCATCCCGATATTGATCCGCGCCGCGAAATCGCGCGCCGCGTCGCCATCGCGGGTGAAGATCGCGGTCCCGTTGCCATACTCATGGTCCATCGCCAGCCCGATCGCTTCCTCATAGCTGGCCGCCCTGACCATCGACAGCACCGGGCCGAAGATCTCGGTGCGGTAGATCTCCATCTGCGGGGTCACATGATCGAACAGATGCGGGCCGACAAAGAAGCCGTCCTCATAGCCCTGCAACTGGAACCCACGCCCGTCCACGACCAGATCGGCACCCTCGGCCACCCCGCTTTCGACCAGCCGCAGGATGTTTTCCTTCGCGGCCCTGGTGACGACCGGGCCGAAATCCACATCGTCGCCGGCGGTCCAGGGGCCGACCTTCAACGCCTCGATGCGGGGCACCAGCCGCTCGCGCAGCGCCTCGGCCGTGCCTTCGCCCACGGGCACCGCCACCGAGACGGCCATGCACCGCTCGCCCGCCGCACCATAGCCCGCGCCGACCAGCGCATCTGCGGCCTGGTCCATATCGGCATCGGGCATGACGATCATGTGGTTCTTGGCCCCGCCAAAACACTGCGCGCGCTTGCCGTTCGCCGTGGCACGGCTGTAGATGTATTGCGCGATCGGGGTCGAGCCGACGAAGCCCACTGCCTGAATGATCTCGTCATCGAGGATCGCGTCCACCGCTTCCTTGTCGCCATTGACGACCTGCAGCACACCGTCGGGCAACCCGGCCTCCTGAAAGATCTCGGCCAGCATCAGCGGCACCGAGGGCGCGCGCTCCGAGGGTTTGAGCACCATCGCATTGCCGCAGGCCAGCGCCGGGCCGAGCTTCCACAGCGGGATCATGGCCGGAAAGTTGAACGGCGTGATGCCCGCCACCACGCCCAGCGGCTGGCGCATCGAATACATGTCGATGCCGGGGCCAGCGCTGTCGGTGAACTCGCCCTTCAACAGATGCGGCGCGCCGATGCAGAACTCGATCACCTCCAGCCCGCGCTGCACATCGCCCTTGGCATCGACCAGCGTCTTGCCATGCTCGGATGAAAGCTTCGACGCCAGCTTTTCCATGTCGCGGTTGATGATCTGTACTGCCGCCATCATCACCCGCGCGCGGCGCTGCGGGTTGGTCGCGGCCCATTTCGCCTGCGCTTCGGCCGCCCCCGCGACCGCGCGCGCGACCTCATCCGCGCTGGCCAGCGGCACGCGTGCCTGCACCTCACCTGTGGCGGGGTTGAAGACATCGGCGAAACGGCCCGACTTGCCGGCGACCCGCTTGCCATCGATAAAATGAGAAAGCTCTTCCATAACACCCTCCATCTGGATCCTGACCGCAGGATAGCCTTGCATTTTCGCCCTGAGAAGCGGCAATATTCCAGACATGCCTTGCAATTCTGCAAGATTGGGGTGGATGCGCGACTGGGATGACATGCGGCTGTTTCTGGCGCTGGCGCGGGCCGAAAGCCTCGCGCGGGCGGGCGCGCGGCTGCGTCTCGACCCCGCGACCGTGGGGCGGCGCATCGCCCGGCTCGAGGATACGCTGGGGCAACGGCTCTTCACAAGGTCGCATCAGGGCTATGCGTTGACCGAAGACGGCGCGCGGCTGATGCCCCATGCCCTTGCCGCCGAGGCCGCGATGACCGCCGCCAGCCACGCCGCGGCGGATACGACGTCGGGCCTCGCGGGCCAGATCCGCATCGGCGCGCCCGATGGCTGCGCGAATTACCTGCTGCCGCAGGTGGTGGCCGGGATCTGCGCCGCCAATCCCGGGCTCGACGTGCAGATCGTGGCGCTGCCCCGGGTCTTCAACCTGTCGCGGCGAGAGGCCGACATGGCCATCGCCGTCTCGGCTCCGCAGGCCGGGCGGCTGTCGGTGCAGAAGATCACCGACTATCGCCTGCACCTGGCCGCCGCACAGGACTATCTCGACCGGCACGGCCCGATCACCACGCTGGCCGATCTGCGCGCGCACCGGATCATCGGCTATATCGCCGACATGATCTTCGACAGCGAACTCGACTATCTGCATACGCTGGGGCTCGACCGCGTTGCGCTGGCGTCGAACTCGGTCGCGGTGCAGGTCAATGCGATCCGGCTGGGCGCCGGGGTGGGGGTGATCCACGACTTCGCCCTGCCCTCGGCGCCCGGGGTGCGGCGGGTGCTGCCAAAGGCCTTCCACCTCAGCCGCAGCTTCTACCTCGTCCGGCATCTCGATGACCGCAAGGTGGCCCGTCTCAATCGCTTCGCCGAACTGCTGTGCAGCGGGCTGCGGCAGGAACTGCTCCGCCTCGAAGACCTTGCCGCCGCGGCCTGACGCGGATGCGGGCCAGTATCCCGCCGCGCGCCCGGCGGGATCGAGCACACCCGCCCCCCTCGCATCGCCCCCGAACAGCCCGCTTCGTCCGCTGCCGCGCCCCTATATACCGGCGTCGGGGTGACCCGAACGCCCCCGCCCCCTCTCGACAAGACGCGGAGCGCACGCCCTGCCTGCCGGTCTCCGGCCCGCGATACCGATTGCCGCCCCTGCCGCCCGATCAGCCCGCCGGGGCGACAGTCGGTGCGGTCCGTTTCGACATTTTCTTGCCGGAAATACTCACGGCCATCCCTCTGCCAGCCTGCCTCGCCATCGCTCACATCCCGTATGGCGGTTGCAGCATCGGCCGCCCCATCGCGCCAATTCGCGCGCGGATCATCGCAGGCGGGGCGGCGGGCAGAGCCATGCCCGCGGCCCCCGCCCGCGGCACAGCCGCGGTGCAAAGCGCCCGCAGCGCCGCGCAATCGGCCAGCGCGACAGATCGTGCAGGATCATACAGCATATCACGCGCCTCGGCCCGCAGGGCGAGGTAGTTGCGATACTCCTCGGCATCGTTGAAGTGCTGCCGACGCGCGACTTCCGCCTCGGCACGGGCAAAGAACTCGGCGTGATACTTGAAGTGTCCAAAGGCCAGATCGCGCCCGGCGACCCGCGCGCCGGTCAGGTAATGCAGCCCCGCCGAGAGCCGCATCAGCGGGTGATAGCGCAGTAGCGCGTATTTCTGCGCCACAAACAGATTCGCGCGCACTGCTGCACCCGATTGTGCCATCAGCCGGTGGCGCAACGCACTTGTCACGGTTTCACTGTTCGACCAGGGGCCGCGCCCCTGCCAGTCGCGCAACAGCGGCTCCCGGTCCAGGAACCCGGCCTCGGCAAACGGGGCGCGGGCCATCGGTGTCTGCGACAGGGGCCGGTCGGGATAGAGGTCGAGCATCATCAGCCGCACGGCGTCCATCCCGGCGAAATCCGGCTGGGCCAGTAACCCGGGCAGATCCCCGTGCACACGGCCCTCGGCATCCGGCAGGGACCAGAAGGCCAGCTCATCCGCATCGGCGACAAGCGACCAACGACCAATCCGGAACTGTGCCAGCAGCGCCTCCTGCCACTGCACGCCATAGGTCGAGAGCCGGTAGGGCGTGTCCGCCGAGAAGACGCTGACATCGGGCTCGGCCACGAGTGCTGCAAGCGTGCCGTCATCCGAGCCGTTGTCCACCACCAGAAATGCACGCACCCCCAGCCTGCGGTAATGCTCGAGGAAATGCGGCAGCATGACACGTTCGTTGCGCATGACCGCGATCACCGCGACCTCGGCGCGGCGCGCGCCCTCCAGCCGCTCGGGCGGGGTGACGAGGTCGAGCGCATTCGTCGCCCAACCCGTGCGCGCAGGCACCATGCTGGGCCAGAGCTTCATCGGCTGTAGCCACGGGCTGCGGCTGGCAGTCCGCGCGGCCGCCGGGTCCCCCCCGGCGTCGAGATGGGCGAGCTTCAGCGCAGAGCCCTGAAATGGCAGGAAGCTGCTCTCGTATTGCGAAACGGCGGGCAGGCCCGGGGCCGTCTTGCGAAACACGGCGACATCGTAATTCGGCCCCGCGACCGCGATCCCCTCGAGCGCCAGCAGATCGCCGACGAGCTTGTCCTCCATGAACGAGACCTGCTCGAGCGCCTGCCCGCGCGCACTGCCGCGCACCCGGCCCAACGCCTGCAGCGCCGGGCGGGCAAGCAGATAGCCAGTGCTGCCATCGGCATAAAGCGACGGTTCGGGTGACTTGTCGAGCTCCCCCCGCCCGCGCGCGCTGCGCGCCTT
>PXES01000406.1 GCA_003564655.1 Paracoccaceae bacterium | reverse complement strand
CTGTTGGGAACCGGGCAGGCGGCGATGGTGCCCTGCACGCCGCTGGGCTGTCTGATGATGCTGCGCGCCCATCTGGGCGATCTGTCGGGGATGGAGGCCGTGGTCGTGGGCCGGTCGAACATTGTCGGCAAGCCCATGGCGCAGCTTCTGCTGGGCGAAAGCGCGACCGTGACCATTGCCCATTCGCGGACCCGTGACCTGCCCGAGGTGTGCCGTCGGGCCGATATTCTTGTTGCGGCAGTCGGACGGGCCGAGATGATCCCGGGCGCCTGGATCAAGCCGGGCGCGACGGTGATCGATGTGGGCATCAACCGCATTCCCGCGGGCGAGAAGACGCGGCTGGTGGGCGATGTGCATTTCGATAGCGCCGCAGCGGTCGCGGGCGCCATCACCCCCGTTCCTGGCGGGGTCGGGCCGATGACGATTGCCTGCCTGCTGGCCAATACGGTCACCGCCACCTGCCGGGCGCGCGGGCTGCCGGTGCCCGCGGGCTTAGGCCGCTGACGGCGCGGCCCAGCGCCGCGCCAGCGCGCGCTCGCCCTCGAGCAACAAGAGCAGCGCCACGCCCGCCAACGCGCATTGCGCCACGTGCCAGGGGCTGAGTGCGACTGTGTCGAACAGCCCCTGCATGAGCGGCAGATAGGTGAACACGGCCTGCAGCGCCACCACCAGCGCAACCGCACCCAGCACGGCGGGCGTGCCCTGGATGCCGCGCCAGCTGAGCGCGCCGCCATGGCGATAGCGCACCGAGAAGAGGTAGAACACCTCCATCGCGACCAGCGTGTTGAGCGCCATCGTGCGCGCCGCGTCGACCCCCAGCCCCTGGGCCTGCGCCAGCGTGAACTGACCGAAGATGCCGATCGCGAAGAGGATCGAGACCAGCGCCACCCGCCACAGGATGAAGCCAGAGAGGATCGGCGCATCCGGGCGGCGCGGGGGCTGGCGCATCACCGACTCCTCTGGTGGCTCGAAGGCCAGCGACATCGCCAGCGCGACGGAACTGACCATGTTCACCCACAGGATCTGCAAGGGCGTGATCGGCAGCATCAGCCCGAACAGCACCGCGATGATCAGCGAGATCGACTCGCCGCCATTCACCGGCAGCAGGAAGGTGATGACCTTCTTCAGATTGGCATAGACGGTCCGGCCCTGCCGCACCGCTGCTGCGATGGAAGCGAAATTGTCGTCGGCCAGCACGAAATCCGACGCCTCGCGCGCGGCCTCGGAGCCTTTGCGGCCCATGGCTATGCCCGCATCCGCGCGCTTGAGGGCAGGGGCGTCGTTCCCCCCGTCGCCGGTCATCGCGACGACGGCCCCGCGCGCCTGCAGCGCCGTGACCAGCCGCAGCTTGTGCTCGGGCGAGGTGCGCGCAAAGATGTCGGTCCGCGCGATGGCGGCTTCGAGTTCTGCATCGTCCAGGCGGTCGATCTCGGCGCCGGTCAGGGGCGCGATGCACTGCTCGAGCCCGATCTGGCGGCCGATGGCGGCGGCGGTGCCGGCGTGATCGCCGGTGATCATCTTGACCGCGATGCCCGCGCGGTGACACTCGGCGACCGCCGTGATCGCCTCGTCGCGGGGCGGGTCGATCAGCCCGACGAGGCCCAGCAGCGTCAAGCGCCCGGCCAGCGTGTTGTGATCGAGGCTGTCGCCCTCTTGCTCCATCCGCGCCAGCGCCAGCACGCGCTGGCCTTCATCGGCGATCTCGCTGGCCGCGCGGTCCCAGAAATCGCGCTCAAGGGGGGCGGGGCCATCCGCGCCCGCTTGCGTTTCGCACAGTTCGAGCACCTGCTCCGGCGCGCCCTTGAGCAGCACCTCATCCCCCACCAGCACGGCCATGTAGCGGGTGCGCGCATCAAAGGGGATGCTGGCGCGGGGGCGAGCGGTCTTTTGCGGGCTGATCTTGCCTGCGAAGGCCAGCAGCGCGCCCTCCATCGGGTCGCCCTCCACCCGCCAGCCGTCATCGTCCTCGACCAGCGCAGCGGTGTTGCATTGCGCGGCCACCCGCGCAAGGTCGGACAGCGCGGACGGATCCAGCCCCGTCACCTCGCCCTCGGGCGCGTAGCCCTGGCCGCTGACCGTGGCGCGGCCTTGCGCAAGCGTGACCGAGGCGACCATCATCTCGTTGCGGGTCAGCGTGCCGGTCTTGTCCGAGCAGATGGTCGAGACGGCGCCCAGCGTCTCGATGATCGGCAGGCGGCGGATGATCGCGTTGCGCCCGGCCATCGCCTGCACGCCGATGGCGAGCGTCACTGTCAGCACGGCGGGCAAGCCCTCGGGGATTGCCGCGACGATCAGCCCGACGACGATCATGAAGGCCTCGGCGAAGGGCATCTGCCGCCACAGCACCGAAATGGCGAGAATCACCCCCGCGAGCGCCAGGATGAAACCGGTGAGATACTTGGCGAACCGCTCCATCTGCCGGATGAGCGGCGTGCGCAGGGTCTGGACCTCGGACATCAGCGTGCTGATGCGCCCGATCTCGGTCGCGCTGCCCGTGGCCACGACGATGCCGCTGCCCGTGCCTTGCGCGACCATGGTGCCGCTGAAGGCCATCGGCTTGCGGTCGCCCAGAGCGGCGTCGACCGCGACCGGGTCGAGGGCCTTGCGCACCGGGACCGATTCGCCCGTCAGGATGGCCTCTTCGATGGACAGCCCCGAAACCTCGGTCAGCCGCAGATCGGCGGGCACGCGGTCGCCGGCCTCCAGCAGGACCAGATCGCCGGGCACCAGATCGGTGCCGGCAATGGTGTGGCGGGTGTCGGCGCGGATGACCGTGGCGCGCGGGGCCAGCATGTCGCGCAGGGCTGCGAGCGCGGCTTCGGCGCGGCCCTCCTGCACGAAGCCGATCACGGCGTTGAGCACCACCACGGCGAGGATGACGCCCGTGTCGATCCAGTGCCCCAGCGCGGCGGTGATCGCGGCGGCGACGATCAGCACCAGGATCAGCAGGTTATTGAACTGCCGCGCCAGCCGCGCCAGGGGGCCGGGCCGGGGCGGCTCGGGCAGGCAGTTGGGGCCGTGGCGGGCCAGACGCTGCGCGGCCTCGGCTTCTGAAAGACCGGCCTCGCCACTCTCCAGTCGTGCAATGACATCCTGCGCCGGTGCGGCCCAGGGCTCGGGGTGCTCGGTCATGGGGGTATTACTGCGCCGTATATGCCCCGTCGACAAGGTGGTAGCTGCCTGTAATGAAGCTCGCCCGATCCGACAGCAGGAAGCAGGTCAGCGCCGAGACTTCCTCGGGGGTGCCGATGCGGCCGACCGGGTGCAGCCCTGCCAGCCCGTCGAGCATCGCCTGATCGAGATTGTCGGTCAGCAGCGGGGTCTGGATGAAGGCCGGGCCAACCGTGTTGATGCGTATGCCGCGCGTCCCGTATTCCATGGCCGCTGTGCGCGTCAGCCCGATCAGCGCGTGTTTCGAGGCGACATAGGCCGAGGAATTGGCAAACCCCACCGAGCCGAGGATCGAGCCCATGTTGACGATCGCACCGCCGCCCGCACGCTCCATCGCCGGGATCTGCGCGCGCATGCCGTAGAACACCCCGTCGAGATTGACGGCCATCACCTTTCGCCATGCCTCCAGCGGGTACTCGCCCACAGGCGCCTGGGCGCCGCCGATCCCGGCATTGTTCACCGCCAGATGCAGAGCGCCTGTCTGCGCCTCGGCGAAAGCGACAAGGTCAGCGTTCGCCTGCGGGTCGGCCACATCGGCGGCGTGGCCCCAGGCCGTGCCAGCGGCGCCCGTGATCTCTGCCGCCACCCGCTCGCAAGCGCTCTGATCGAGGTCCGAGACCACCACCCGCGCCCCGAGGGCTGCCAGTTCGCGCGCCACCGCCGCGCCGATCCCCGAGGCCGCCCCGGTGACGATGGCGGTCTTGTCTGCAAAGTCGATCATCGCACTTCCCTTCCGCTTGGATGGGGCCGTGATGGCACGACGACATCGCGCGCGCCTTGAGGTAGCGCAAATTCACGGGATCAGCTTGGCGATGATCGTCTCGGCGGCCTCTTCGGCGCTCATCCGCGTGGTGTCGATGGTGATCTGCGGGGACTCGGGTGGCTCGTAGGGCGAGTCGATGCCGGTGAAGTTCTTCAACTCGCCCGCGCGCGCCTTGGCATAGAGCCCCTTCACATCGCGCCGCTCGGCCTCTTCCAGCGGTGTGTCGATGAAGATCTCGACGAACTCGCCGGGCTGCATCATGCCGCGCACCATCTCGCGCTCGGACCGGAAGGGCGAGATGAAGGCAGTGATCACGATCAGCCCCGCATCGG
>PXES01000232.1 GCA_003564655.1 Paracoccaceae bacterium | reverse complement strand
CTCGGCCACATCGACCATCGCCGGTTTCAGCACGGCCAGCTTGTCGATGCCGTAGCGCGCGCCGGTCTGCATCATGCGGATCTGGTCGCCCTTGCGGATGACGCCATCCATGACCCGAAACAGCACCACGACGCCCAGATAGGGGTCATACCAGCTATCGACCAGCATCGCCCTCAGGGGTGCGTCGCGCGTGCCCGTGGGGGCGGGCAGGCGCTGCACGATAGCCTCCAGCACATCCGGGATCCCGAGCCCCGACTTGGCCGAGATCAGCACGGCCTCGGACGCATCGAGCCCGATCACATCCTCGATCTGTTCGCGCACGCGGTCGGGCTCGGCCGCGGGCAGGTCGATCTTGTTCAGGACGGGGACGATCTCGTGATCCGCCTCGATGGCGGTGTAGACATTGGCAAGCGTCTGCGCCTCGACGCCCTGGCTGGCATCGACAACGAGCAGCGAGCCCTCGACCGCGCGCATTGAACGCGAGACCTCATAGGCGAAATCGACATGGCCGGGCGTATCGATCAGGTTGAGCACATATGTCTCGCCGTCCTGCGCGACGTAGTCGATGCGGACCGTATTGGCCTTGATGGTGATGCCGCGCTCGCGCTCGATATCCATCGCGTCGAGCATCTGCTCCTTCATGTCGCGGTCGGCCACGGTCCCGGTCGACTGGATCAGCCGGTCGGCCAGGGGGGACTTTCCGTGGTCGATATGGGCCACGATCGAGAAGTTGCGGATGTGCGAAAGCTCTGTCATGCCGCCCGATATGTAGGGGAAATCGGGTCCGGTCAATATGCCTTGCGCGGGGGCGCTCAGCGCGGGGCGTGGCGGCGGGAATAGCGGTTGTTGGACGGGCTGTACCAGCCGTCGAGGCTGCCGGCTCGCGGCGCGTGGACCGTCACTTCCAGCGGGTAGCACTGCGCGTTGTCCGAACTGTGCTCGGCGCCGCAATCCCCCCCCGGACAGGCCGAGAGAACGCCCAGAAGGTCGATCTCGGCGAAGAACTCGACATAGTCACCCGCCCGCGCGGGGCTTGCCTTCATGAAATACTGCCCGGTATCGCGGGTGAACCCCGTGCACATGAAGACGTTGAGCACATCATGCACCCGCCACTCGACCTCGACCAGCGGCTTGTCGAGATAATCGGCAAGCGCGCGGGTCAGGTTGGAATGGCAGGTGTTGTGATAATCCTGCCCGGTCAGAAGGTGATGGGTGTAGGGGTCGCAGCGTGTGCCGATCACGTCATGGACGCGCGCGCCGTCGTCATCGACGCCATACCAGTCCAGCGTGTCGGTGATCAGTGTGGCCATGGGGCGCAGATAGGGCAGGCAGGACCACAGCCGCTGGCCGACCTTCAGATGGCTGCCATGCAGGGCGCGGGTCTTGCCGGAATAGAAATGCTCGTCGAGATTGCGTGTCTCGAACAGGTTCAGATCACCGACCTGCGCGCCCTCGGGGCAGCTGATGCGGAAGAAGCTGCCGGCGGTGACATGAAAGCAGCGCGCTTGGCGCGGGGGCACGATAACGCGGGACGAATCCACCGCCTTGTCGCGCGCGGCGCGATACAGATCCAGCGGCGGCTTGTAGAGCGTCGCGGGGTCGTAGCAGATGACAGGTGCCGCGGCACGGCGGTCCTCGGCGTCCTTGGGGGCGCGATGCGTCATTGCGGCTGCCCCGCCAGACAGGTCTTCGGGCTGCGCCCGCGCGGCAGCGCCATATTCGCGCCACAGGCGACGCAGGTGAACAATACCCGACCGTCGGCCAGCTTGCGCGCGTCCTGGCGCCAGCGGCAGTCACGCCGCTGCCAAGGCCGCAGCACCAACAGCACGGCAATCACGATGAGGATACCAAGGACCAGCAACATATCCCCCAAGATGGGCTGCGCGCGCCGCCGGGTCAAGCCGCATCAGGGTGTTGTCAGCATCCCGACGGCCAGCAGTTCGGCGCGGTCGGGGTACCACATCGGCTGTTGCGGCAGCGCCGCCAGCCTGGCGATGAAGCTCTCATCCATCGCCTGGGCCCGGTAGATCGCCAGATCGCGCTTCATCTCCACCACCGGGTCGATCATGCCGAATTGCTGACCGCGCGCCAGCGCATAGCCATGCAGCCCGATCTGCCCGCCCTCGGCCAGCGTCCGCGCCGCGCCGCCAGCGAAGATCAGCGCGCATGCAGAAGCGCAATGCCCGGCGACATGGGTGGCGATGTTGTGCGCGCGCAGCACCGTGACGACGCCGCGCGCTTCCGAAATGACGCCGCCATGGCTTTCCAGGGTCATGCGCCGGATGCCCGGATGCTGGACGACCAAGTCGCGCAGGGCGGCGGTCAGGCCGAAATCCACCCGCCCCTGAAAGGCAACCGCGGTGCCATCGGCGTTGACGCTCAACTCGAAGTCCGGCGGCGGCGGGATATGGATGACCGGCTGGCGAACCTCTGTCCGGGCGGCGGCCACGCTGATCAGCGCCAGCCCGGACAAGGCGAGCGCAAGCAGCACATACAACACCAGGATATCGATTCGCCGCTGTCCCATGGCCTCACGGTGTCGCGAAATTTTCGTTCTGGCCAGTTACAATCGCGTGGCTGCGGCAGTCTTGCGCAGTTCTGCCCCGCCCTGCGGCCTGTGCCATTTTGACGCGGTCCAAGATCGGGCTAGGTCAAATGCGGGACAGCAAGAGAGGTTCTTATGGCAGAGACGACGCAAACCCCTTCCACCGCCCAGCGCGGCGGCGCACGCCTGAAAGATCGCACTGAGTATCGCAGCAAGCCGCGGCCCCTGACCGGGCGCGCCTCGGACCCGGTGGTCGGGGCCGTGCACAAGATGGCCGAAAAGCGGTACGGCTGTATCATCGTCGTCGATGACGATGGCAAGATCGAGGGGATCGTCACCGAGCGCGACGTGATGACCAAGATCGTCGGCGGCAAGATGGACCCGGAGAAGACCACTCTGGGCGATATCATGACCGAAGAACCGCGCGTCGCGCGCGAAGATGACCTGATGCTGGACTGGCTGCGCATCATGTCGAACGAGCGCTTTCGTCGCCTGCCGGTCGTCGACGACGAAGGGCGCCCCAAGGCGCTGTTCACGCAGGGCGATTTCGTCAGCTACACATGGCCCGATCTGGCCGAGCAGGCCAAGAACCTGGCCAAGGCGACGATGGCCAGCAATTTCCCCTGGTTGCTGGTGGGCGGCGCGGTGCTGATCTACGCGCTGGGCACGCTGGTCGTCGTTGGGCTGCGCTAAGGCGCGCGGACCCGGCAGGGCGCCGGGTCCGCCCCCGGATCAGAGCACCCGCTCGACCATCTGCTTCTTGATCTCGGCAATCGCCTTGGCCGGGTTCAGCCCCTTGGGGCAGGTCTTGGCGCAGTTCATGATCGTGTGGCAGCGATACAGCTTGAACGGGTCGTGAAGGTCGTCCAGCCGCTCGCCCGTCGCCTCGTCGCGCGAATCGATGATCCAGCGATAGGCGTGCAGCAGTGCGGCGGGGCCAAGATAGCGGTCGCCGTTCCACCAATAGCTCGGGCACGCGGTCGAGCAGCAGGCGCACATCACGCATTCGTACAGACCATCGAGCTTCTCGCGATCCTCGATCGACTGGCGCCACTCCTTCGCGGGCGTGTTCGAACTCGTCTCGAGCCACGGCTTGATGCTGGCGTGCTGGGCGTAGAAATGCGTCAGGTCGGGGATCAGGTCCTTGACGACAGGCATGTGGGGCAGGGGGTAGATGCTGATATCGCCCTGCACCTCATCCATCCCGAAGATGCAGGCCAGCTTGTTGCCGCCGTCGATATTCATCGCGCAGGACCCGCAAATCCCCTCGCGGCACGACCGACGGAAAGTCAGGGTCGGGTCGATCTTGGTCTTGATGTAGATCAGCGCGTCCAGCACCATCGGCCCGCAATCGTCCAGATCGACGAAATAGGTGTCGATCTGCGGATTCTTCCCGTCATCGGGGTTCCAGCGATAGATGCGGAACTTGCGCAGCTTGCCGCCGGTCTCGGGCTTGGGCCAGGTCTTGCCGGTGCGCATCTGGCTGTTCTTGGGCAGGGAAAACTGGACCATGGGGGCCTCCTTACGTCAGGAACGGGGCAAGCCCGTCCGTTGTCAGACATCTAATCGTCGCGGGGCGCGTGGCAATCTCGACCACCAGCGCCTGCGTCGCGGGGCTGACCGTCTGCTGCCCCGCCGCCAGCGCCAGCCGCGAGAGTTCGCTCGCGCTGGCATTGTCGATCACGCAGTCGCTGGCAGGCTCCAGCGGTACACCGGGGAAGCG
>PXES01000303.1 GCA_003564655.1 Paracoccaceae bacterium | reverse complement strand
TCAAGGCGGCGGGCGTGATCGAGGGGCAGATCGACCCGCCGCGCGTCTGCTATGCGCTCGCCCCCAGCGCGCTGGCCCCGCTGGCAGACCTGATCGGCGCGCTTCAAGCCGCATCCAGTGACCCCGCCTGCTGTGTCACCCCTGACAACACCTGAAAGCCCGCATATGTCCACATTCGAACGCTATCTCTCGATCTGGGTGGCGCTGAGCATCCTCGCCGGGCTGGCGCTGGGCGCGCTGTTTCCCGATCTGTTCGCCATGCTTGCCGGATGGGAGATCGGACAGATCAACCTGGTGATTGCGGTTCTGATCTGGGTGATGATCTACCCGATGATGGTGGCAGTGAATTTCGCCGCACTGGCGCGGGGGCATGAACGCCCCAAAGGCCTGATCATCACGCTCGCGGTGAACTGGGCGATCAAGCCCTTCACCATGGCGGTGCTGGGGATCATCTTCTTCGAGTTCGTCTTTGCCCCCTTCATCGAGCCGGAAACGGCGGGCGAATATATCGCCGGGCTGATCCTGCTGGGGGCGGCCCCCTGCACGGCGATGGTGTTCGTCTGGTCGCAACTGACCCGCGGCGATCCAAACTACACGCTGGCGCAGGTGTCGGTGAACAACGTGGTGATGGTGGTGCTCTATGCGCCGCTGGTGGCGCTGCTGCTCGGGCTGACCGAAGTGACAGTGCCTTGGGACACGCTGCTTCTGTCGGTGGCGCTGTTCGTGGTGGTGCCGCTGGTGGCGGGGGTTCTGACGCGGCTGTTCCTCACCCGCCGCGCGCGCGATGCGGCGCGGGCCGAGGCTTCGGTTCAGGGCTTCACGGCAGGGCTCAAGCCGTTCTCGGTTCTGGGGCTCTTGGGCACGGTGGTGCTGCTGTTCGGGTTTCAGGGTGATGTGATCATCGAGCGCCCGCTCTTGATTGCCATGATCGCCGTGCCGATCCTGATCCAGTCCTATGGCATCTTTGCGCTGGCCTATGCGGCGGCCTGGCGCTGGGGCGTGCCGCACAACGTGGCGGCCCCCTGCGCGCTGATCGGGACATCGAACCATTTCGAACTGGCGGTCGCCGTGGCCATCGGCCTCTTTGGCCTGAACTCGGTCGCGGCGCTGGTCACTGTGGTCGGCGTGCTGGTCGAGGTGCCGGTGATGCTGTCGCTGGTGTGGTTCGCCAACCGCACACGGGCGCGGTTCGCGGTTGCGCCGCTGTCATCAAACCGTGTCTGACCTGCGGCAAATCGGTTGCGAAACCGAAACCAAGGCATCGATTGAAAAGGCGAGACCCCCATGACCCCACCACGCATAGCCCTCAATGGCCTGGGCCGTATCGGAAAGCTCGTTCTGCGCGACCTGATCGGCGGTGGCGCGGGCGGCGAGCTCGTGCTGTTGAACGATCCGGTCGGCGATGCGGAACAACATGCGCTGCTGATGGAGTTTGACTCGGTTCATGGCCGCTGGAATACGCCCGTTTCCGCCGCCGAGGGTGCGCTGATACTGAACGGCCAGACCATCCGCCTGACGCATGAGCGGAGCATCGAAGCGCTGCCGCTGGCCGAGATGGGTGTTGATCTGGTCATCGACTGCACGGGGGTCTTCAAGACCGAAGCGAAGATCGCGCCCTATTTCAGCGCGGGCGTCAGGAAAGTGGTCGTCAGCGCACCGGTCAAGGACGGCGGCGCGCTGAATCTGGTCTATGGCGTCAATCACCACCTCTATGACGGCAGCCAGACCATCATCACAGCGGCGTCCTGCACGACGAATTGCCTCGCCCCGGTGGTCAAGGTGATCCACGAGGCGCTCGGCATCCGCCACGGCTCGATCACCACGATCCATGATGTGACCAATACCCAGACCATCGTGGACCGGCCCGCCAAGGACATGCGCCGCGCACGTTCGGCCATGACCAACCTGATCCCGACCACCACCGGCAGCGCGACGGCGATCACGCTGATCTATCCCGAGCTCAAGGGCCGCCTTAATGGCCATGCCGTGCGCGTGCCGCTACTGAACGCCTCGCTGACCGATTGCGTGTTCGAGCTTGAGCGCGCGACGACGGTGGAGGAGGTCAACGCCCTGTTCCGCGCCGCCGCCGAAGGCCCGCTCAAAGGCATTCTGGGGTATGAGGACCGCCCGCTGGTGTCATCCGACTACACCAACGACCCGCGCTCGGCCATCATCGACGGGCCGTCCACCATGGTCATCAATGGCACCCAGCTGAAGCTCTATGCCTGGTATGACAACGAATGGGGCTATGCCTGCCGGCTGGCCGACATCGCGCGGATGGTGGCGGCGGCGTTGTGAGCGCCGCCAATCCCCTGCGCGCCTATGCAGCGGTGACGGCCGCCTATTGGGCCTTCATGCTGTCGGATGGCGCGCTGAGGATGCTGGTGCTGTTGCATTTCAACAGCCTCGGCTTCACGCCGATCCAACTCGCCTATCTGTTCCTGCTCTATGAGATCGCGGGCATCGTGACCAATCTCGCCGCCGGCTGGCTGGCCGCGCGCTTCGGGTTGGCGGCGACACTCTATGCCGGGCTTGCGCTGCAGATCGCGGCGTTGGCGGCGCTGGCGCAGATGGACCCGGGCTGGGGCATCACGGCGTCGGTGATTTTCGTGATGGCGGTGCAGGGTGTCTCGGGCGTTGCCAAGGATCTGGCCAAGATGTCGTCCAAATCCGCCGTCAAGCTGCTGGCCCCGTCCGAGGATGGCGGCCTGTTCCGCTGGGTCGCCGCCCTGACCGGGTCCAAGAACGCGGTCAAGGGCCTGGGGTTCTTCCTTGGCGCGGCGCTCCTGGCGCTGGCGGGATTTCAGGCCGCGGTCTGGGGGATGGCCGCCGTGCTGGCGGTGATCCTGCTGGCGGTGGTCCTGTTCCTGCCTGCGGGCCTGCCGGGGCGGATGAAGGGCGCCGATACATGGGCGGGCTGGCGGTCAAGCGACGCGCGCGTGAACCGGCTGAGCCTGGCGCGGATGTTCCTGTTCGGTGCGCGCGATGTGTGGTTCGTGGTGGGTATCCCGGTCTATTTCCAGGCCGTGCTGTCGGATGGCACGGCAGAAGGGCGCCGCGAGGCCTTCTTTCTTGTCGGCGGTTTTATGGCGCTGTGGATCATCGCCTATGGCGCCGTGCAGGCTTTCGCGCCGCGCCTTCTGGGGGCCAAGGACCAACCCGAGGCCGCGACCCCCGCCAAGGCGATCCGCTGGGCCGGGCTGCTGATGCCGATCCCCTTTGCTCTGGCGCTTGCGGCGCTGATCGCAGGCGATCCGGCGGAGTGGCTGAGCGTCACGCTGGTCGCCGGGCTGCTCCTTTTCGGCTTCGTATTCGCGATCAATTCCTCGGTGCATTCCTATCTGATCCTCGCCTTTGGAGCGGCAGACCGGATCACCCGCGATGTGGGCTTCTATTACATGGCCAATGCGGCAGGGCGGCTGATCGGCACATTGCTGTCGGGCCTCAGCTACCAGATCGGCGGGCTGCCCCTGTGCCTCGCCACCGCCGGGGCGATGGCGCTGGCAAGCTGGCTGGCGGCACGCCGCCTCAGTTCCGTCTGAGCAAGGCCAGCGCCAGTAGCGTCAGAAGCCCGATCCCGGCTGTCAGCTAGATCGCCTGCGCGCCCCAGACCGTCAGGGCCGCACCAAAGACCAGCGGGGCTGCGGCCTGAAGGATCCGCGCGGGCGCGTTCAGCCAACCGATGCGTTGGCCGTATGCGCGATGGCGAGCGCGACAGAAGCCTGCATTCCTCGAAATGTGGGCTCTTCGGCAGCGCAGGCAGTTCGATTACTGGCAGCGCAACCGCGATCGACGTCCTCGCTTTCAAGCCCGTCGGCGCCGTCGAGATCGTGCAGCTGAAGGCGCCGCTGCCTTATCACTGTACAGAGACCGCAGCATTATCGAGGCTGGCCGTCACAAGGGTTGGCTGACGCACATCGCGCAGTACTACCTCATTCAGCCCGATGAAATGCAGGAACTTACGCACGGGTTGATAGATGTGGATGCGGCGCTGCGCAACTATCTCCGCACTGTCGGCGATGACATCCCGACTTTGCAACAGTGTGCGTTGGGCTCCGCCCGGGCAAGCGTTGTGAGGCTTCATTCCGCCTGTGTCGCCGAGTTCAGAGCCACCCGTGACCTGTCACACATTAATCCGCGCGTCCTTGCTGCGGATCTTCTCTTCTGCGCTGTGAACCTTGCGGGTCGCGCGGCGGATGTCTTTGACGGCCTTCTCGGCCTCAGCTTTCTTCGTCACGGGTTTCTTGCTCATCTTCGCTCCATGAAGGCT
>PXES01000132.1 GCA_003564655.1 Paracoccaceae bacterium | reverse complement strand
TGCCCGGCGCGTTTCCTTGTGGTCATCCGGCAGAGGGATTACACGATATTCTGCAAATGCGAATTTGCGCGCAGTTCAAGGAGGGCCGATTATGGCCAAGATCACGAAAGCCGTTTTTCCGGTCGCCGGTCTGGGGACGCGGTTCCTGCCCGCGACCAAGGCGATGCCGAAAGAGTTGCTGCCGATCATCGACAAGCCGATCGTGCAATATGCGGTCGAGGAGGCCGTCGCCGCCGGCATCACCGAGCTGATCTTCGTCACGGGCCGGAACAAACGCGCCGTGGGCGATCATTTCGACGCGAATCTGGAACTGGAGGCGCAACTCGTCGCCAAGGGCAAGACTGAACTGCGCGACATGGTGCGCAACATCGTCCCCGAGGGGGTGGCCTGCATTTTCGTGCGGCAGCCCGAGCCGCTGGGGCTGGGCCACGCGGTCCTGTGCGCGGCCCCGGCCGTCGGGAATAACCCCTTTGTCGTTTTGCTGGCTGATGACCTGATGCAGGGCGAAACGCTGCCCACGGCGGCCTTGGTCGATGCGTTTTCACGCCGTCCCGGCGTGATACTGTCTGTCTCGGAGGTTCCGTCCGAGGATGTGTCGAAATACGGCATCCTGCGGCCTGGCGCGACCGACGCGAACGGCATAATCGCGGTCGAGGGGATTGTCGAGAAACCGCCCGTGGACGAGGCGCCGTCGCGGCTTGCATCGTTCGGGCGCTATGCTTTCACGGCCGAGGTCTTCGATATCCTGCGCGATCTGCCACCGGGCGCGGGAGGCGAGATCCAGCTTGCCGACGCGATCGACCGGCTGGCGGCAAAGGGCGCGGTCTCGGCGATCACGAACCCGTCGCGGCGCTATGATTGCGGGGCGAAGTTCGGCTATCTGACGGCGCTGGTCGATGCGGCATTGGCTGATCCGGAGTATCGCGAGCCGTTTCTCGAATTGCTCCGCAGTCGGGTGGGGTCTGCCGACAAGGGCTGAGCGTCATTCGCGCACGAAAGAGGCCCCGCAAATGGCTCTGCGGGGCCTTCCCATGACTGTGCAGCGAATCAGTCGGCTGTTTCTTCCTCTTCCATTTCGGGAGAGAGGCTGACCAGAAAGGCGATGATGTCGTTGGCCGTGCCTTCGTCGCGCACGCGGAACGACATCTGGCTGCGCGCGCGGCGGTCATCGAGCGTTTCGCGCAGGAAATCGACGGGGTTGAGCAGATAGGGGACCATGTTCTCTTCGTCCCAGACCAGCCCCTCATCGCCCGCCTCGACCAGCGAGGCGCCGTAGCGGAAATCCTCGACCGTGCCGGCCTGACGACCGAAAACCCCGTAAAGGTTCGGCCCGGTGCGGACGTTCGGACGCCCTGCCAGCACCTCGCCGTCATCATCGACGACGTTGTGGCAGTTCTGGCATTGGCTGGTAAAGGCCGATGCCCCTGCATCAGGGGCTCCGGCCTGTGCCGCGAAAGTCGTCAGCGCGAAGGCGGCGGCGCCGAGAACGACACTATACTGTCTGTTCATGGGTATCCTCCCAGGTTTTGTGTGGTCGACAGCATGTCGCCCGCTCGAGGCAAGTCAAGTCGGAATCTTACGCGACGGCATGGGCGATCGCGCATTGTTGCCAGAGTGCGGTCAGCGCATCGACCAGGTGGTCAATATCGGCATCGGAGTGCAGCGGGCCGGGTGTGATACGCAGCCTCTCGGTGCCCTTGGGCACGGTCGGATAGTTGATCGGCTGCACATAGATGCCCCAGTCGCGCATCAGGATGTCCGAGATCATGCGGCACTTGACCGGATCGCCGATCATCACCGGGATGATATGGCTCTCGTTCGGCATATGCGGAATGCCCTGCGCATCGAGCTTCCTGCGCAGCCGCGCCACGCGGTCGCGCTGGGCCAGCCGCTCGGTCTGCGATTCCTTCAGGTGCCGGATCGAGGTCGTCGCGGCCGCCGCGATGGCAGGGGGCAGCGCCGTGGTGAATATGAACCCGCTGGCAAAGGAGCGGATGAAATCGCACATCGGCGTCGAGCCGGTGATATATCCGCCCATCACCCCGTAAGCCTTGCCCAGCGTGCCCTCGATCAGCGTGATCCGGTCCGCGAGGCCGCGCTCTTCCGAGATGCCGCCGCCGCGCGCGCCATACATGCCGACCGCATGCACTTCGTCCAGATAGGTCAGCGCGCTATGCGCCTCGGCCACCTCGACGATCTCGCGCATGGGACAGATGTCGCCATCCATCGAATAGACGCTCTCGAAGGCCACGATCTTGGGCCGGTCGCCCACGGCCTTGAGCTTGCGGTCCAGATCGCGCCAGTCATTGTGCTTCCACAGCACCTTGTCGGCGCGCGAATGGCGGATGCCCTCAATCATGCTGGCGTGGTTCTTCTCGTCCGACAGGATCACCGCGTTGGGGATGCGCGCGCCCAGTGTCGACAGTGCCGCCCAGTTCGAAACGTAGCCCGAGGTGAACAGCAACGCCGAATCCTTGCCGTGCAGATCCGCCAACTCGTCCTCAAGGACCCGATGCGCGTGGTTGTTGCCCGAGATGTTACGCGTGCCGCCAGCGCCGGTGCCGCAGGCGCCCACGGCCTGCACCATGCTGTCCACGACATCGGGGTTGTGCCCCATGCCCAGGTAATCGTTCGAGCACCAGACCGTGACCTCGCCCACCTCGGGGCCGTCGTAATGCTTGACGCGGGGGAACGCACCACACTGACGCTCGACCTCGGCAAAGATGCGGTAGTTGCCTTCGGATTTCAGCTTGTCCAGTTCGGCGGCGAAGTGAGCGTCGAAATTCATGGGGTCCCCCTAGGGTGAGTCTTGGTCTTGTGATTTGCCGGTGCCGGGATCATCCAGCGCCAGAGTTTGTCATCGCGCACACGCCAGACCATGAACCAGTGTTCCAGCAACGCGAGGGCCGCGAGCATCGACAACAGCGTGAAGCCGATGATGCCGCCCTGATCGCCCGCCTGCAGCGCGCGCCACAGACGTTCGAGAAAACAGCCCGTGCCAAACGCGAGCAAAGTGACCGACAGCGGAAAGAACCCGCTGACCGGCCCCTGCCGGAAGTAGCTCGCCAGATGCGCGAGCGGCGAGGGCAGGAAATCCGTGTTGATGCGCGGCACGCCGAGATAGAGGTTCAGCTTGGCCGAGATCCGCGCCAGAAACAGCAGCAGGAAGGTCCAGAGCGCGAAGGCATTGGCCGCGCCCCAGCTTGCCGCGAGCAGGGCCAGCAGGATGCCTGCCAGCAGCAATTCGTGATAGGCGATGGTGCCGAAAGCCGCGCGGAAGCGCCGCAGTGGCGGCAGGCCGGGCGCGCAGGCGCGCCGGTTCGGCCCGGTGATGATGCCCGACAGAAACGCCAGTTCGACCCAGCCCCACAGCGCCAGCGCCGAGAGAAAGGCCAGCCACACCCCCTGCGGGCTGGGGTCGGCCAGCGTGGCATTCACCCCCAGCACCCCCAGCGCGAAAAGCGGCAGAGACAGGATCACCGACCAGGCATGCTGGTCGGGCCCGCCCCGGTCGGCCGCATGGACCCGCCACAGCAGGATGCCCGTGGCGAACCACCACAGGAACAGCGCGGCCGGGGCAGCTATCCAGGGGGTTTCGAACATCGGGCGCTCCGGGTCAGAGGGGCGGGTGAGACGCGGGGGCCTCGGCCCCCGCGCGCGGGTCAGTAGGCGGGCTCGAGGCGCACCGATTCAGGCGGTGTGTTCTTCTTCACCGGCAACAGGTAGAGGCGCACAAAGCCCAGCCCGGCGCGGGTCATCCCGCCCCATTTGCGCAGCGTGCCACCGACGCCCCCGGCCTTGGTGCCTTCCTCGACATCCTTGTAGGCCGCCTCGATCTTCTTGAGGGTCGGCAGCCAGGCCGGATGGTCGATGTCCAGTTCCATCGGAAAGACCTGTTTGGCGATCTCGCCGGTCTTGCGGAACACCTCCTGGTCATACCAGTCGATATCGACTCCCAGCGCCTCGTGGAACTTCGGCCGCGCATGGTCGCGCACATACATCGTGGCAAACACGGCGGTCAGGAAGAACCGGATCCAGAGCTTGTTGACGAAGCTCTCGGTCAGCTTGGGGTCGGTGCGCATCAGCAGCGCGAAGGCCTCGCCATGGCTGAATTCGTCATTGCACCACTCGCGGAACCACTTGAAGATCGGATGGAAGCGCTTGTCGGGGTTGGCCTCGAGATGGCGGTAAATGGTGATGTAACGCGCGTAGCCGATCTTTTCCGACAGATAGGTGGCGTAGTAGATGAACTTCGGCCGGAAATAGGTGTATTTCTTGGCCTTGGTCAG
>PXES01000351.1 GCA_003564655.1 Paracoccaceae bacterium | reverse complement strand
GCGGCCCAGGTCCAGAGCGGCCCCTTGCCGGTCCGGTGCATGGTGTTGAAGTAGTGCCGGATCGTCACCCCCGTCAGGAAGACGAGGCTCGCGATCACCCAGGCATATTCGGTGGCAAAGGCCAGCGGGTAATGCGTGGACAGCATCAGAAAGATCACCGGCAGCGTCAGATAATTGTTGTGGGTCGAGCGCAGCTTGGCGATGCGCCCGTATTTCGCATCCGGCACCCTGCCGGCCTTGAGATCGGCCACCACGATGCGCTGGTTGGGCATGATCTGGAAGAACACGTTGGCGGTCATGATCGTCGCCGTGAAGGCGCCGAGATGCAGAAGCGCCGCGCGCCCCGAGAAGATCTGGTTGTAGCCCCACGACATTGCCACCAGCAGCACGAACAGAAGCAGCATCAGTGTGCCGGGGCTCTCGCCCAGCCGAGACTTGCACAGCGCGTCATAGATCAGCCAGCCCAGCCCCAGCGAGCCCGCTGACAGCACGATGCCCTGCCAGAGCGCCAGATCCGCGCGGCCAGGGTCGAGCAGATACATCTCGCCGCCCACCCAGTAGACGATCATCAACAGCGCTGCGCCCGACAGCCAGGTCGTGTAGCTTTGCCATTTGTGCCAGGTCAGATGCTCGGGCAGGGCGGCGGGGGCGACATTGTATTTCACCGTGTGGTAGAAACCGCCGCCATGAACCTCCCACTCCTCGCCCGTGGCGCCCTTCGGCAGCGCCGGGTTGGGCCGCAGCATCAGGTCGAGCGCGATGAAGTAGAAGGACGCGCCAATCCAGGCCATCGCGGTGATGACATGCAGCCAGCGTACCGAAAAAGCGATCCAGTCCCAGATGATTGCCCATTCCGGCATTGCGCGCCCCTGCGTCCTGACCTTGCGCGAGAACTCTAGCCCGGTGCCGCGGGCTTGTGTATGGCCAAGCGGTGTCCTGTTCCGGTCTGCCACTTTTTTGACACGGGTGCATGACCTGTCCGCACTGCCCGGGGCGCAATCGGCCCGAAAACGCCGCCCCGATCACAGCGAGGCTGCTGCCCGGAAGGTCCGGCAGAGGCGCGGCCGATTACGTCCGCCCCTGGCCGGCCTGCGCTGGTCGCAAGGCCAGCGCCCGCCGCAGGTCGGCCAGGGGCGCCAAGCTCCGAGTCACCCCGCCGCATCCTGGCAAAGGGCTTGTGACTGACACCCATGGATGTGGCGCCCGGGCATCGGGATTCAGCCCAGCGCCGACCAGAGCATCCGCAGTGATGTCAGGCACAGGAACAGCGCGAAGGCACGCTTGATCCAGACAGGCTCCAACGCGTGGGCGAGGCGCGCGCCCAGCGGCGCGCAGAGCACTGACAGCGGCAGTATCAGCGCCACCGCGATCAGATTGACATAGCCCAGCGAGCCGGGCGGGCGTCCCGCCACCCCCAGCCCGGTCAGCACCATTGCGGCGGCGGCAGGCACGCCGATCCCCAGCCCCAGCGCTGCCGCGGTCCCCACCGCGCGATGCACCGGAACCGAGAACGCGGTCAGCAGCGGCACGCCCAGCGTGCCCGAGCCGATGCCCATCATCGCAGAGACGAGCCCTACCGCCCCCGCCATGGCCGGCTGCGCGCCCGATGCGGACGGCAGTGCCGGGGCAAGAATGCGGGCCTGCGGGCGGGCGAGGTTCCACGCCACCAGCAGCGCGATCGTTCCGAACACCAGAAGCAGCACCCGGCCCGGCACAAGCCCGGCAAGCCCGCCCCCTGCAAGTGCCCCGGCTGCCATGAAAGGTGCCCAGCGCCGGAAGATGGCCATATCGACGGCCCCCCGCGTGTGATGCGCGCGCGCCGATGAAAACGCGGTGACTGCCACTGTCACCAGCGAGGTGGCGACGGCGACCTGCATTCCCAACCCCGGCGGCAACCCCAGCGCGCCGAAGACCCAGAACAGCACCGGCACGATCACGATCCCGCCGCCCACGCCCAGAAGGCCCGCGAGCAGGCCCCCGACAGCGCCTGCCGCCATGACCCCTGCCAATAGCGGCAGCAGGGTGGCGAAGGTCAGCTCCACGACCGTCCCTCCTGACAGCGATCCCAGTCACGCGCGTCGATCCGCAGCGCAGCGCGCGCGCCGACCACAGCACCCGCCGCAATGCGTCGCGGCCCGCGCAAAGCGCCCTCGGGCCGTGCCCACCCACCCACCCCCGCACGCCCCGAGGGCGCTTTGCGCGGGCTGTCGGCGATGCGCAGATCTGCCCTGAACGTGACCGAACGGATCGATCGCCGGGTGCCGTCGCTCTGCCTGGACGCGGATTTCTGCACCGCTCCCCCTGTCGCTGGTGCCGGCGCGAGACCGGCCGGGACCTCGCCCATGCCACGATTTGCCACGCTAGGGAAGATGGCGCGGGGCGCGCACCCGGCCCGGCGACCGACGCCTGCGCGCGGGGTTCTTCAGCGCACAGCTTGCACCGCCGCTTGCGGGCTCGCATAACCGCCGGATGCGGCTGCCGATCGATGACATCCTGCCAGACTTGTGCGCGACCCTTCATGCGCAGGGCCGCGCCGTTCTGCAAGCCCCGCCTGGGGCGGGCAAGACGACACGTGTGCCGCTGGCATTGCGCGATCAGGTCGCGGGACGGATCGTGATGCTGGAGCCGCGCCGCATCGCCGCCCGCGCGGCGGCCGAGCAGATGGCCCGGCTTGTGGGCGAGACGCCGGGCGGGCAGGTCGGCTACCGCATTCGCGGCGAGGCGGTGGTCTCGGACGCCACCCGCATCGAGGTCGTGACCGAAGGGATCCTGACGCGGATGCTGCAGGCCGACCCTGCGCTGGACGGCGTCGGCGCGGTGATCTTCGACGAGTTTCACGAACGCTCGTTGCAGGCCGATCTCGGCCTCGCCCTGACATGGGAGATGCGCGCGGCGCTGCGCCCCGATTTGGTGCTGCTGGTCATGTCGGCGACGCTTGACGCCGCGCCAGTGGCCGCGCTGATGGACGACGCGCCGGTGCTGACCGCAGAGGGCCGCGCCTATCATGTCGAGACGCGCTGGCTGGAGCGCCCGCGCGGTCGCGCCGACCGGGTCGAGGCTGACACAGCCGCGCTGGTGCAGCAGGCGCTCGCCGAGGCCCGCGGCTCGGTGCTGGTCTTCCTGCCGGGCGAAGGCGAGATCCGGCGCGTCGCCGCACGTCTGGAGGGGCAACTGGGCGGCGCAGAGATCCGGCCCCTTTATGGCGCGCTGCCGCTGGCGCAGCAACGCGCGGCCATCGCGCCGTCAAAGGGGCGCAAGATCGTGCTGGCGACCTCCATCGCCGAGACCTCGCTGACCATCGAGGATATCCGCATCGTCGTCGATGCGGGGCTGGCACGACGCGCGCGGTTCGATCCCGGCACGGGCATGTCGCGGCTGGTGACCGAGCGTGTCACCCGCGCCGAAGCCGCGCAGCGCCGGGGGCGCGCCGGACGCGTGGCCGCGGGCGTGTGCTACCGTCTCTGGGCGCGGGCCGATGAGGGGGCGCTGGCCGAGTTCGCCCCGCCCGAGATCGCGCGCGCCGATCTGGCCGGGCTGGCGCTGGAACTCGCGCTCTGGGGTGGTGGCGCGGGGCTGCGTTTCCTGACCCCGCCGCCCGAGGGCGCGCTGGCCGGGGCGTGCGCGCTGTTGCGTGATCTGGGCGCGCTGGATGCCGAAGGACGCATCACCGCGCATGGCAAGGCGATGGCGGCGCTGCCGCTGCATCCGCGGCTGGCGCATATGGCGCAGCGGGCTGGGCGCGGGGCGGCGGAACTCGCGGCGCTGCTGTCGGAACGCGACCTGCTACGCGGCGCGCCTGCGGATCTGGCGCTGCGCATGGCCGCTCTGCGCGGCGAAGGCCCGCATGACCCGCATCCGCCCACGCGCGAGCGGGTCCGGTCCGAGGTCAAGCGGCTGCGGCGGGTGTTGCCGCGCGGGGGCGCGGAACTGTCGTCGGCCGAGATGGCAGCACTCGCCTATCCCGACCGGATCGGCTTGCGCCGACCGGGCGAGGCGCCGCGTTTTGTCCTGTCGGGGGGCAAGGGCGCTGCGATGCGCGCGGGCGATCCGCTGGGCGAGACCCGGCTGATCGTCGTCACCGATACTGATGGAGATCCGCGCGAGGCGATTATCCGGCAGGCCCTCGCGCTGTCCGAGGGCGAATTGCGGGGGCTTTATGGTGACCGGATCACCTGGCGTCACCACTGCGTCTGGTCGCGGCGCCACAAGCGTATCGAGGCGCGCGCGCAAGAGGTGTTCGGCGCGCTGGTGCTGCGCGACCAGCCCTGGCCAAGACCCGACGCCGGGGCGCTGGTGGCCGCAGCCTGCGAGGGGCTGCG
>PXES01000384.1 GCA_003564655.1 Paracoccaceae bacterium | reverse complement strand
TGGCTGATCGCCGTGGCGGACCGCGTCGCAACACGCGCGCGGATGTATGACGAGCAACTGCGCGGCTGCGGGCGGCGCTGAGACTGCTAGCGCTGCGGATGTTGTGTCAGCGATTGCGGCACCTCCTGCCCGTGTCCGGTCATCAGCGCTGCATCGCCCAGCACATCGCGGGCCGGGCCATCGGCACGGATGCGCCCTGCGTCGATCAGCACGACGCGGGGGCACAGCTCCAGCAACAGTTCCAGATCGTGGCTGGCGATCAGCAGCGCGGGCGGCAATTCGGACAGAAGTGCGATCAGCCGCCGCCGGTTGCGCAGGTCAAGCCCGCCCGAGGGCTCGTCGAGCAGCAGCAGCGCAGGCTGCATGACCAGCGCCCCGGCGATGGCGGCGCGGCGCTTTTCGCCGCCTGAAAGCTGGTGGACGGGCCGGTCCTCCAGCCCGGTCAACCCGCAGGCCGCCAGCGCATCTGCGGTTCGCGTGGCAACCTCTGACCCGGGCAGGCCGAGATTACGCGGACCAAAGGCGACATCCTCGGCCAGTGTCGGGCAAAAGAGCTGGTCCTCGGCCTGCTGGAAGACCAGCGCGACATCGGGACGGAACCGGCCCGGAGTGACAGAGGCCCCGTTCAGGCGGATCTGCCCCGCGCGGGCGGGCAGCACGCCTGCGATGGTCTGGAACAGGCTGGTCTTGCCCGCGCCGTTGGGCCCGATCAGACCGATGCGCTCGCCCTCATCCATCGCGAGCGTCAAGCCCCTCAGCATCGGGGCATGGCCAGGGTGAGCGACGGTCACTTCTTCGAGGGAAAGCAGGTTCACAGCGCGCGGTCCAGCATGACAAGCATCAGACCGGCCCCGATCGCAGCGCCGATTGCCGCAAGGTCAGCGGCGCGCAGCCCGGGCGACGGCGGGCCAACCCCGGCGCCGTGGCCGCGCAGGCGCATCGCGGCATAGACGCGGTCAGCACGGGACTGCGCGCGGATCAGCCCGGTCACAAGCAGCATGGCGTGATCGGGCAACGCGCGCCAGCCACTGGTTCCGCCGCGCAACGCCCGCGCCAGCCGGGCGCGGCGCAGTTCGGCCGCGCTCTCGTCCAGATAGCGCAGGGTCAGCAGCGCGAGATCCGCCATCACTAGGGGCAACCCCAACCCGCGCAGCCCGGCGACCAGCCGGAAGGGCGAGAGCGGGGCCAACAGCGCCAGTGTGATCGCCAAGATGGACAGCAGCCGCCCGGCGATCAGGACGCCCGCCGCGCCCCCCTCCTGCCGCAGCCGCAGCGGACCGATCTGGGCCAGGGTGGTATCGCCCGCACTCAATGCCAGCGCCAGCAGGATCGCCAGGGCCAGCGCGGTCGGCGCGCGCAGCCGTGCCACCACCTGCCGCGCCCGGCCCGTGGCCAGCACAACCCCTATGGCCAGAATGACAGCGACAACCAGCGCCACCAGCCCCTGCACCGCGGCGATACCGAAGGCCAGCACGAGCACGATCACCAGCCGGGCGCGGGGGCAAGGGCGTTCAGACACCCGGCAGCAGCCGTGGTTCCACCCGGCGCAGGACGCGCAAGGTCACAAGCACGATCACCCCCTCGGCCATAGCCAATGGCAGATGCGCGAGCACAAAGACGGCCAGCGCCGCGCGTTCCGCCGCCCCGTCGAGTTCCGTCGGCAGGCCTGCCAGCACGATCCCGAAAAAGAGCGCCAGCGCGACCACGACCGCACCAGCGCCCGCGCCCAGCGCCGCCAGATCGGGCCATCGCCCCCCTGCCAGCCGCCAAAGGCCCATTGCCACAAGCGCGGGCACCCCGAGGATCAGCCCGTTCAGCCCCAGTGTCGTGACCCCGCCATGCCCGAACAGCGCTGCCTGCAGAAACAGCCCCACCAGGATTGCCGGGACTGCGAACCAGCCCAGCATCACCCCCATCAGCCCGGCCAGCATCAGATGCACACTGGCGGGTGGCACGGGTACCGCGACAAGCGAGGCAGCGAAGAACACTGTCGTCAGCATCGCTGCGCGCGGCACCTCGGCCTGCGGATCGGGCAAAGTGCGGATCCGCGATAGAGCCAGCGCGGCGAGCCCGGCGCTCAGCCCATACCCGGCCAGCGCCATCTCGACCGGTACGATCCCGTCAGGCAGATGCATTGTCACGCTTCCGGTTGCGCAGGACAAACAGCGCCGTGCCCAGCGCACCCCAGGCCACGAGTGCCACCATAAGCGCGCGCTGCGGCCACCCCTGCCCTGCCGCCCCGGCAGAGGCGGTCAGCACGGGTACTGCATCCTGGGCGAGTTCGACATGCGCCGTCGCCCCATGCCCGGCCTGCCGGACCTGGATCGTCCAGCGCCCCTCGGTATCATCGGGCACGAAGGTATAGACGCCAGCCGCGTCAGTGAGGCCAAGGCCCCACACCCGGGTCGGGCTGTCAGCGGCGTAGATAATGACCTGCGCCTCGACCATCGGCTCGCCCGTGTCGTATTGGGCATGCAGGCGAATGGCCTGCACGGTCTCGGCCTCGATCAGCGCCGCGTGGGCGCGGGCGGCCTCGGGTATGGCGACGACGCCTGCCGCCAGCAGCAGGGCCGCGAAGACGCTAGAGCGGCGCGTCATGGCAGTGCCCTTCGCCGACATGGCCGATATGCAGGCGCCCCAGCGCGAACTCATGCGCGCCACCAGTGGCAAAAGCGTCAAAGCCCAGCGCCTCCATGTTCATTCCGCCCCCGGAATCGCGGTCTGCACGGCCGAACAGGTGGTCGAGATGCAGCGTGATCTCCACCGCGCCTGGCTTGCCCTCGGCGACAAAGCCCTTGCGCGTATCGCCCACGAACTCGCCGCAGGCATGCATCACACCGTCAGTGGTCATCAGGGTGAACTCGACCTCTTCCCCGTCACGCCGGGCCACACCCTCGAACATCAGCGAGAAGCCTTCAGCATCGCCGCCGGTTGCGGGGACAAGCGCCCAGGACAGCGCGTTATAATGCCCCTTGGGCGCGTCTACAGTGGCCAGTTCGACCAGATCAGTGTCATCGGCATCGACCAGATCGGCCGTGAACGGACCGCCAAAGCTGACCGGGCGGCCCGTGATGTCGGGGCCATCGGCCATGAAGGGCGGGTCGGTCTGCCAGGCGGTGACCTGATCGAACGTGGCGAGGATGCGGGTGAACTCCAGCGCCCAGCCATCGCGGGTCAGGCGCGGCGCCGCAAACCCCTGTGTCGCCAGATCCTCGCCCGAAGCGAAGAGCGTCAGCCGGTCTGCATGGGCGCCCCCCGAAACGCCCCCCAGGAGCGTGGCAAGCAGGAACAATCGGTGCATGGCGGCAGTCCTTTCAGCAACAGGCGCAGTCGCTGTCGAACGAATGGCAGCACGCGCGAGCGTAAGCACTTTGTCACAATTTGTCATACGAACCGGCCCCGGCGAGTCAAGCAAAGCGCAGGGGTCGCACCTGTCCGGGGCGTCCTGTGCCTAATCGCGCGCCATCGGGTCTGCCCGCGACGTCGCTTTTCACCTGTGCGGCGTCGTCACTGCCTGTTCCCTCACGCGCGCGATTTGCGAAGACCGGGCAAACGCAGGAGTCGGAGCCGCGCATGAAAACGCATGTCAAGTCAGTGGTCATCGGCGGCGGGGCAGTCGGAGCCTCGATCGCCCATCATCTGGCGAAAGCAGGATGGGAAACGCTGCTTCTGGAACGCGACGAGCTGACCTCGGGCTCGACCTGGCACGCCGCCGGGCTGCTGCCGCTGTTCAACATGAGCTACGCGACCAGCCACATCCACGACTACAGCGTGAAGTACTACAAGACGCTCGAGGCCGAGACCGGGCTGAATGCGGGCTTCTATGTCGTGGGCAACCTGCGCATGGCGCAGACACGCGCGCGGATGGATGAGTACATGCTTTACGCCGCGACGGCCGAGTCGGTGGGCATTCCCTATGAGTGGATGACGCCCGCCCAGATCAAGGAGCGCTGGCCGCTGGTGCGCACCGAGGATCTGGAAGGCGCGATCTACCACCCGACCGATGGCTACATCAACCCGGCGGACGTAACGCAGGCCATGGCCAAGGGCGCGCGCCAGCTTGGGGCCGAGATCATGCGCAAGGGGCAGGTGGACGGCTATCGCTGGACAGGCAGCGAATGGATCGTCTCCTGCACAAAGATGGTCGAGAAGGGCGGCAATCTGGTCCCCTCGGACGAGCGTTTCGAGATCACCGCCGAGCATGTGGTCACCGCCACCGGTAACCACGCGCAGCGCACTGCGCGGCTGCTGGGCATCAAGATCCCCGCGATCCCGGTCGAGCATCAGTATATCGTGACCGAGCCCGACCCTGCGCTGCAGGAATATCGTAAAGCCAACCCCGA
>PXES01000418.1 GCA_003564655.1 Paracoccaceae bacterium | reverse complement strand
TCCGAGGGTTTGGCGATATGGAACGCGCCCGAGGCGATGAACAGGATATGATCGGTCTTGACCGGCCCGTGCTTGGTGCTGACGGTCGTGCCCTCGATCAGCGGCAGCAGGTCGCGCTGCACGCCCTCGCGGCTGACATCGCCACCGCGCGCATCCGAGCGCGCGCAGACCTTGTCGATCTCGTCCAGAAACACGATGCCGTTCTGCTCGACCGCTTCGAGCGCGCGGGTCTTGACCGCCTCGTCATCCAGAAGCTTGTCGGCCTCCTCGGCGATCAGCATGTCGTGGCTCTCGGCCACGGTGACGCGCTTGCGCACGGTTCGCCCGCCCATCGCCTTGCCGAAGATCTCGCCGAGGTTGAGCATCTGCCCGCCCCCCGGCGCGCCGGGCAAGTCGAACATGCCGCCCATCGGGTTCGAACTGTCGGTCACCTCGACCTCGATCTCGGTGTCGTCCAACTCGCCCGCCAGCAGCTTGCGGCGGAACATTTCGCGCGTGCCCTCGCGCGCGCCCTCGCCCGCCAGCGCCGCGATGACGCGATCCTCGGCGGCCTTGTGGGCGCGGGCCTTGACCTCCTCGCGCATATGTTCGCGCACCATGAGGATGGCGCTGTCCACCAGATCGCGGATGATCTGCTCGACATCGCGCCCGACATAGCCGACTTCGGTGAACTTCGTCGCCTCGACCTTCAGGAACGGCGCGCGGGCGAGCTTGGCCAGCCGCCGGCTGATCTCGGTCTTGCCGACACCGGTGGGGCCGATCATCAGGATGTTCTTGGGGTAGACCTCTTCCTGCAGATCAGCGGGAAGTTGCTTGCGCCGCCAGCGATTGCGCAGCGCCACCGCAACCGCGCGCTTGGCCTCCTTCTGGCCGATGATGAACCGGTCGAGTTCCGAGACGATCTCGCGCGGGGTAAGATCGGTCATCCGCTGATCCTCTCGACGGTCAGATTGCCGTTTGTGTAAACGCAGATATCGGCGGCGATCTCCATCGCCCGACGCGCCACCTCCTCGGCGGACATCTCGCTCGTCATCAGGCCGCGCGCGGCGGCCAGCGCGTAGTTCCCGCCCGACCCGATGGCCGCGACATCATGCTCGGGCTCGAGCACGTCACCCGCACCGGTGACAACGAACAGATCGCGCCCGTCAGTCACGATCAGCATCGCCTCGAGTTTCTGCAGATACTTGTCAGTGCGCCAGTCCTTGGCCAGTTCGACAGCCGCCCGCGCCAACTGCCCCGGCGTGGCTTCGAGCTTCGACTCCAACCGCTCGAGCAACGTGAAAGCATCTGCGGTCGAGCCCGCAAACCCCGCGACCACCTCCTGCCCGCCGGGCGCGAGCCTGCGCACCTTGCGCGCAGAACCCTTGATCACGGTCTGTCCAAGCGACACCTGCCCGTCGCCTGCGACCACAACCTGCCCGCCACGACGCACAGCCAGGATGGTCGTGCCATGCCAGCCCGGAAAATCGCTCACACAAACCTCATTTTCTTGCCCCAAGTACTCCCGCCGGAGGCGCACTTCGCGCCCCCGCACACCCACGAGAGGCGCCCCCGGGCCGTGCGGGTGGGTGGGTGGGCACGGCCCGGGGGCGCCTTGCGCGCACGCGCGATCGCGCCACCCGGATCCGTGTCACACTTCGCTTTCGATCCAGCTCTGCAGGGCCGATTTCGGCGCCGCGCCGACCTTGTTCGACACGACCTGCCCGTCCTTGAACAGAAACAGCGCCGGGATCCCGCGGATACCCATCGAGGCTGCGGTATCCGGGTTCTCGTCGACATTGACCTTGGCGATCTTCAGCCGACCCTCATATTGCGCCGACAATTCTTCCAGCGCCGGGCCGATCTGCTTGCAAGGGCCGCACCATTCGGCCCAGAAATCGACCACTACAGGAATGTCGGAGCCGCGCACTTCGGCATCAAAGGTGGAATCGGTAACAGCAATCGTGCCCATGGGCCCCTCCATCTCGCTTGTCCTGCAGCCTAACTATGCCCCGGACGCGCCGGATTCAAGCGCCGCGCGCGCGAGTGCCGCCGCGACCAGCGCGGGCGGAAGCTCCATCATCCGCGCCTGCGACGTCCACAGCAGCGCCACGCGCACCCGCCGCCCCGGCCAGAGCGGTGAAAGCAGTTCCGCATAGCCCCCCATCTGGCGCAACAGGCCCTCGGGCACGTCCTGCGGCGCCGCGGGCACCACCCGATTCGATTTGTAATCGACTGCAAGCACCGCGTCCGGGCCGATCACCAGCCGGTCGATCACCCCCGCCGCCGGACGCCCGAACAGCCTGCCCGCGACCTCCACCTCCGCCAGCGTGCCGGGCGCGAAGAGGGCGGCGAGCGCCGGGGCGGCCAGCACCCCCTCGGCCTCGGCCAGCAGCGCCGCGATGTCCTGCGGCGCGCCGCCCTCACTCGCGGCCAGCAGATCGCGGGCGCGGACGGCACGGGCGGCGGCGTCCAGCCCCTCGGGCCAGACCGGCAGATGTTCGAGCAGCAGGTGCAACTGCGTGCCGCGCTGCATCGCCGCGTCGGCGTGAATGCCTCCCTCGCCCGCCAGCGCCTTCGCTCCGCCCAGATCCGAGGGCGACAGCAGCCCGGGCGCAGCGGCGGCGGGCGGCGCGGGCTGCCACAGCGTATCGGGAAGGGCGGGCGGCGTTATCGCGGCGTTATCGCTCCCCGCGACCGCCGGTTCGGGCCAGTCGCCATGCGCGTGCCGCAACCCGGTGCCGGTCGGGCACTCCAGCGCCTCGGCCCCTGCCTGGCGCACACCCTCGGTCAGCCGCGCATACCAGCAATCGGGCTTTTCCGCCTTGCCGGCCCCGGCCACGATCAGCCAGCTTTCCGCCCGCGTCATCGCGACATACAACAGCCGCGCATCCTCCTGCGCGCGCAGATCCGCCGCCGCCTCGACCGCCTCCTGCACGGCGGTCGGTCCGTCCGAACCGGCGGCACGCCAGACCGGCACGCCTTCCACCGCGCAAATCTGCCCCCGGTCGTTCGGACGCCGCTCTGCCGTGTCGGGCAGGATGACCAGCGGCGACTCCAACCCCTTGGCGCCATGCACGGTCATCACCCGCAACCGCCCCCCCGCCGCGTCGAGTTCGCGCTTGATCTGCACATCGCCGCGATCGAGCCAGGTCAGAAACCCCGTCAGGCTGGGCGGTTCCAACTCCTCATAGGCCAGCGCCTGCGCCAGCAGCGCGTCGATGCCGTCCTCGGCCTCGAGCCCCAGCCGCGCGACCAGCCGCCGCCGCCCGTCATGGCGGGTCAGCACCCGCTCGAGGATCTCGAAGGGGCGCAGGAAATCCACCGCGCCCAGCAGGTCCTGCAGCACCGACAGTGTCGCGCCCTGCCCGCTCTCGCGCAGCCGCGCCCACAGAAAGGCGCGCTCACGCCCGGCCGCCAGCCGAAACAGCGCATCCTCGGACCAGCCAAAGAGCGGCGAGCGCAGCGTCGCGGCGAGCGACAGGTCATCCTCGGGGGTGGCGAGGAAGGCCAGAAGCGCGGTCAGATCACGCACCGCCATCTCGCCGCCCAGCCGCAGCCGGTCGGCGCCCGCGATCTCCAGGCCCACGGCCTTGCAGGCGGCGATGATCTCGTGAAACAGCGTGTTGCGCCGCCGCACGAGGATGAGCACATCGCCCTCGGTCAACGCACGCGGCGCGTCGCGCCCCGGCACGGCGACACCGGCATCGATCATCCGGCGCAAATCGGCGGCGATGGCTTGCGCGAGCCTGCGGTAGTGATGCGCTTCGGAGAGCACATCCACAGCTTCGTACCATTCCGGCGCATCTTGCGGTTCCGCCGCCTCGACCAGGGGCCAGACATCCACCCGCCCCGGCAGGTCCGCGTTGAACGCAATATGCGCAGGCGCCCCCCCGAGGCCCACATCATTGGGCGGGCAGAAAGTCTCGTCCACCACGCGCAGCACCGCTTCGGACGAGCGGAAGGAATGCGCAAGATCGGCTGCGTTCAGCCCCACCCCGGCAGCTTCGAGACGGTCGTGAAACTGCGCCTGCATGGCGTCGAACACCGCCAGATCGGCGCCTTGGAAGGAATAGATCGACTGCTTCTTGTCGCCGACAACGAACAGCGTGCGCCGCTCGGTGCGCGCGCCCTCGCCGGCAGTGAATTCCTGCGCCAACTGGGCGATCACGCGCCATTGGCCCGGGGCAGTGTCCTGCGCCTCGTCCACCAGAATATGATCGACCCCGCCATCGAGCTTGTAGAGCACCCATTGCGCGACACTCGGGTCGGTCAGCAACTGCCCGGCCCGCGCGATCAGATCGTCGAAATCAAGCCAGCCGCGCGCGGCCTTGGCGGCGTCGAGGCGCGGCAGATAGGCGCGGGCGAAG
>PXES01000151.1 GCA_003564655.1 Paracoccaceae bacterium | reverse complement strand
TAACGCGGTGCCCCGGGAGCAATCGTTCGTCCCATCCCCCCAACGCTGTTAGGCGCACGAACCCGTCGTCTTCAATCCACCTAACCAGGAAGCCCACCTCGTCCATATGGGCGTCAAGCATCACCGTAGGCCCTTCCCCGCGGGTACAGATCAAGTTGCCGAGCGGGTCCACCCTACACTCATCTACCAGCGGGCGGACCATGTTCTCTATTACACCCCGGACTTCGTCCTCAAAGCCGGCCACCCCAAACGAATCCGACAGTATCCGCAACCGCTCCTGTAGCTCCATCCAGATGCTCCTTTCGCCAGGTTGGCCCGGGAAGCGATATCCAGCTGTGTTTAGTTCACGCCCTGGGCCTAATGTAGTCCGGTGCACGCCAGCCGCCCACGATCAGCGACCCCCATCCCCACTGCCTTGTTCCACACATTCCCACTCGAGCCGGCCGGTGAGGATGTTCCACCGCACAGGTAGCAGCATACCCGTCTCGCAAGGGTCGGCATCCAGTCCCTCCAGGTGGGCTCGAAGCTGGATTTCGTCCGATACCTCCAACACGACAGGCTCGGCAAGAACCACGGTAACATGTGCCTCCTGGGGGTCCATGCTTCCGCCTAACTCCACCGGCTGAGCAATACGAAGCTGCACTCCGTCCTCCATGACCCTCACAAGCACAATCAACACAGCAGCCAACAGGCAGGCCACGACGATCAACGTCCCACCTACGATCCAGTTACCTGCTTTCATCCTTGACCCCCATGGACTTCGTTCGACTACACAACACAAAACAGCCATCAGATGCTAACACACCCGACCTCCATTAGCCCACCCCTCAATCGGAGATGCGTCACCAGCGCAGGCAAAGCATCGTGTGTTTGCGAACTCGCATACGCAGTTGCTAGCATAGTCCGGATAAGGAGGGTGTGATGCGATACGTATATGGCTCGCTTATCGTCCTGGTGGTTGTGGTGCTGGTAATCTTCATGGCCCAGAATCTGGAGTCGGTTACTGTTTCATTCCTGACGATCAGTGTCACTCTCCCGCTATTTGTGTTGGCGCTCATCGTCTATGCACTGGGGATGACCACGGGTGGGGCGCTGGTGGGCTTGGTGCGCTCCTGGTACCGCCGCTCGAAGGGGGACAAACACATAGAGGTCAAACCATAGTGCTCACATTCTAGAAATGGGTGCCCCGTGTGCTCGTTGTTCCGGACGCCAAACTCGGCAAGCGATCATGAGCCGGCACTGCGTAGGAGAGCACATGGCAAAATGCTTTAGATGCGGGGCGACTGTCCCCTATGGCGCTAAGCACACCGAGTACATGCCGACAGCAACCGGTGTGGCACGATCCGGATCGCAACCTCATGGCGCTCGTCCGACAGTCCGTCGTCACGCAGAAAACCCAAGAGCGACCGTGATGTAGTGCGCACAGCCTTAACCGAACGAGTAGAGAACCATCCCCTAATCGAGCTGACGAACTCCATTACACCCAACGATATGTTACATCCAGTGCCCACTTGGCCTTCTCTGTCAGCGCCGGTGTAAAAGTGACCCACTAGCAGGGGGGTCAAAATGAAACCGGTGTTGACATCTCCCATGCCCACCGCTCGGCTGGGCCTTGCTGTTCCACCCTGACCGGCCCCGCACTCATCGCCCTTCGCGGCTCACCCAGAAGACTAGCGAACCAGCATTCTGTCGCAAGACCAGATAACAACCGGCCGACATGGTGTTCACTGTTGTGCTGGTACGCGGAAGGACTTCACTACTCGGGCCCCGGGAGGAGGGTCGTGTGGGGGTGCCTCGTTGTTTTGGTTTACCACTGGTTGGTTTACAACTAGCTAGCAACAGGGGGGGCTACTACAATGCGGGATGGCGCTAATGGTCTGGCGTTCCAAACGGACCTGCCCATATGAAGGAATGCAGGAGTGTTGACGGACAGGCGAGGGGCTTTGAGGGCATATTGAGCGGCGGGGGGGCACGCACCCCGCGGCTTCTTTGGGTGGAGGGAAAGGGGCTGGCATGTGGCGGAGATATGCGGGTGTGTTCCTGTTGCTGGTGGGAGTGTTGTCGCTCCAAGTGTTGGGAGCGGAGATCAGCGTCGAACGGCCGCTTGGAGATCTCATAGAGACCGGGGATACGGACGAGCAGGGCTGGCAGCAGGCGGGAGCCGGCGAGGACATCACCTACACGGTGCGTAACACGGGAACTTCTGAGCTAACTGTAACGGACATCACCTTCAGCGATCCGGACAACGTCAGCGTCGACTCCATTGGCCCCACGGCGTTCTCCCTGGATCCCGATGAGGACACGACGTTCCAGGTCAGCTACATCCCCACCACCGATGGCCCGTTCAGCTTTGACCTTACGCTCACGAGCAACGCCGATCTCTATTCTTGGACGGTTTCCGGAGACAGTGATGCAACCCCACCCACCGTTCCCGTTCCGCTCACCCCTCCCGACAGAACGTGGTTAAACGCCACAAGCGTAGGTTTCACTTGGGAAGCCTCCATTGACGAAGGAAGCGGTGTCCGCGATTACCGCGTGAGGAGCTTCGGCCCAGTCAACCGGGATCACTACACCGCGAACACCTTCTACAACCCGGTGGGGTTGGAGGAAGGCGCCTACTACTGGAACCTTCGAGCACGCGACTGGGCAGGCAACCACAGCGACTACACAGCAGACCACGAATTCTACATCGACCTTACACCGCCAGAGGATCCCGAGCTCTTCAGCCCCACCCACGCCGTGGGCGTCCCGTCGAACGACCCCAACGTCCAGATCGAGGCCACCGGCGCGGACGACCCGGTCTCGGGAGGCGTGGCCTCCGGTGTCGACGGCTTCGAGGTCGCCTGGAACCAGAGCGAGACGTGGTCGCCGACCGAGACGGCGAACCGTGACGATGGCTGGGAGGGCGAAACATTCGAGGCTACGTCCGACGGGAACTGGTGGGTGCACGTGGCCACGGTGGACGCGGCCGGGAATTGGACGAGCACCGAACACGTCGGTCCGTTCCAGATTGACACGACCCCGCCTGAGGTTGACACCGTGGCGGTGGACACGGACCCGGTGTACGAGGGCAACCTCACCCAGCAAGTCACGGTGACGTTCGATGAGGAGATGGACACATCCGTCGAGCCGACGATTAGCTTCAGCGACGGCACCTTCACCAGCGATGGCGACGGCGCGTGGAGCAACGGAAACACGGTGTGGACGGAGACGTTCGAGCACGACGGGACGGAGGAGGAGGTCACCGGCGTCACGGTCACGGTTGAAAACGCCCGGGATGTGGCCGGGAATGTGCAGGACCCTTACACCTCCGGTCCTCTCTTCGACATCGACACGAAGAAACCCACCGTCGTCAGCGTAGCTCCGGCCAAGCTGACAGACGCGGATGTGGGGACGGTGTACGTGTCCATCGAGTTCAGTGAGCCGATGGACACGGCGACCAACCCTAGCCCGACGCTCCGAGAACTGGAGAGCAGCCCCTACACAATCGTCGGCACCACGTGGGCGAACGGAGACCGCACGTGGACGGGGAGCTTTCTGTTTGTCGATGACGACGAGGAGGCAGTGGGAACGTACCGCATCTTCGGGTTCAAGGACCGAGCCGGGAACCTCATGCCGTGGACGACCTCGTTCACCGTGGATGTCGACACCCGCAACCCCCGCGCAACCGTGGTGACGAACCGGACGACGATCGCAGCAGGGTCCCCGGTCTACGAGGAGGAAGCCTCGCGAACCCTCACCGTGACGGTGACCTACGACGAGGACATGGACCAGGACACCGAGCCCACAATCGAGCTGGTCAACGCTGGCGACAACTGGAGCGGCCCAGCCGACGGGGGCTGGACGAGCGCGACGGTGTACACAGCCGAGTTCACCCACGACGGCACCGAGGAGGAGATCCTCGGCGTTGCGTTCGCCCAGGTGGCAGACGGCAGCGGCGCCACCGACCTTGCCGGCAACGCCGAGGTGGGTGACGACTCGGCGGTGTTCGACATCGACACGCGCAAGCCCCGCGCTACGGTGACGACGGATCACACGACGATCGCCGCTGGCTCCCCGATCTACGAGGGGTCGCTGGTCTTGACGGTGACGGTGACCTACGACGAGGACATGGACCAGGACACCGAGCCCACAATCGAGCTGGTCGACGCTGGCGACAACTGGAGCGGCCCAGCCGACGGGGGCTGGACAAGCGCGACGGTGTACACCGCTGAGTTCACCCACGACGGCACCGAGGAGGAGATCCTCGGCGTTGCGTTCGCCCGGGTGGCAGACGGCAGCGGCGCCACCGACCTTGCCGGCAACGCCGAGGTGGGTGACGACTCGCCGGTGTTCGACATCGACACCCGCAAGCCCCGCG
>PXES01000312.1 GCA_003564655.1 Paracoccaceae bacterium | reverse complement strand
GCGGTCTCTTCGTCGAAGCCGTCGATGGCCAGAAGCTCGTCCAGATCGACATAGGCGACTTCTTCCAGCGCCGTGAACTCCTCGGCGACCAGAAGCTGCGCCATCATCTCGTCGATATCCAGCTCGTCCATGAAGAGTTTGGTGCGCTCGGCGAATTCGGCCTGGCGGCGGGCCGATTCGTCGCTCTCGGTGAGGATGTCGATATCGAGCCCGGTGAGCTGGCTCGCCAGCCGCACATTCTGCCCGCGCCGACCGATGGCGAGGCTCAACTGCTCATCGGGCACCACGACTTCGATCTTGGCGGCATCATCGTCGATGACGACCTTACTGACCTCGGCCGGTTGCAGCGCATTCACCAGGAATGTCGCCTGATCCTCGGTCCAGGGGATGATGTCGATCTTCTCGCCCTGAAGCTCGTTCACCACCGCCTGCACGCGGCTGCCGCGCATGCCCACACAGGCGCCGACCGGGTCGATGCTGCCATCATAGGAGATGACGCCGATCTTGGCGCGGCTGCCCGGGTCGCGGGCGACGGCCTTGATCTCGATGATGCCGTCATAGATCTCGGGCACTTCCATCTTGAACAGCTCGGCCATGAATTCGGGCGCGGTGCGCGACAGGAAGATCTGCGGGCCGCGCGCCTCGCGCCGAACGTCCTTGACGTAGCAGCGGATGCGGTCACCATTGCGGTAGCTCTCGCGGCCGATCTTCTCGTTGCGGCGCAGCACGGCCTCGCCCCGGCCGATATCGACGACGATATTGCCGTATTCCTCGCGCTTGACGACACCGTTGATGATGGTGCCGGCGCGGTCCTTGAATTCCTCGTACTGGCGGTCGCGCTCGGCCTCGCGGACGCGCTGCAGGATGACCTGCTTGGCCGATTGCGCGGCGATCCGGCCCAACTCGACCGGGGGGACGGTATCGGTGATCTCGTCGCCCACCTGCGGGTCGTCGAGGTACTGTTTCGCCTGCTCGACCGTCAATTCGGCGTGGTGGTTCTCCAGCTCCTCGTCGGCGACCACAGTGCGCACGCGGGTAAAGGTCGCCACGCCGGTCTTGCGGTCGATGCTGACGCGAATATCCATGTCGGCCCCGTAGCGCGACTTGGCGGCGCGGGCGAGGCTGTCCTCCATCGCCTCGATCACCAGCGCGGGTTCGATCATCTTTTCGCGCGCAACCGCTTCGGCGGTCTGCAACAATTCAAGCTGGTTGGCAGAGGGGATTGCCATCTCTCACTCCTCGGAATGGGGCGCGTCGGACGCCGCCGCTTCGGTTTCGATCTCGTCAAATTGCGATTCGTCAATCTCGCCGCTGGCTTTCCGCGCGCGCAGCATCTCGGCGATCAGGTCATCGGTCAGGACCAGTTTCGCATCCGACAGCCAGTCGAACTGCAACCCGATAGTGACCGGCGCGCCCTGATCCTCGATCTCGATGAGGATTTCCTCACCTTCGACGCCCATCAGCACACCCTTGAAACGCCGCCGCCCGTCGATCAGCTCTGTCGTCTCGAGCCGCGCCTCATACCCTTCCCAGGCGGCGAAATCCTTCAGCCGGGTCAGCGGGCGGTCGATACCGGGGCTGGACACTTCCAGCGTGTAGGCATCCTCAAGCGGGTCCTCGACATCCAGCGCGGCAGACACGGCAGTCGAGATCGCGGCGCAGTCATCGACCTCGATCCCGCCCTCGGGACGGTCGGCCATGATCTGCAGCGTGCGCGTCTTGCCCGCCATCAGCCGCAGCCGCACCAGTTCGAACCCCAACCCGGCGATCACCGGGCCGACAATGGCCGCCAGCCGCTGGTCGAGAGACGTCTTGGCGATCAGATCCGACATGCGCCCTCCATGGGCCTTGGGCATGCAAAAACAAAAAAACGGGCCGCGCGGCCCGTTGACGTGTCCGGTGGTGCCCCGCTGCCGGAACGCCGCTGTTGGGAACGCATATAGGCAGGTGGCGCGCGCAACGCAAGGGGATTTCGGCGCGCCGCCGTTACAGCCCGATGCGGTGCGCGTCGTGGCGGAGGTGGTTCATCCCCCGCAGCAACTCGGCGGTAATGCCGGGCTCGGACAGCGCGTGGCCTGCCACTGGCACCATCTCGAGCCGCGAGCGCCCCCAGGCGGCGTGCAGATCCCACGCCGTGCGCGGCGGGCAGATCATGTCGTAGCGGCCCTGGACAATGGTGCCGGGAATGTCGCGCATTCCCGCGACACCGCGCATCAGCGCGCCATCCTCGCCCAGAAAGCAGCCATTGTTGAAATAGTGATTCTCCAGCCGGGCGAAGGCACGGGCGTAATCCGAGGGCGAATCGCCCATCGCCAGCCCGCGCGACTCGATCGAGGCGAGCGTGTTCTCCCAACGCGTCCACGACCGCGCGTAGCGGTTCTCTTCCTGCGGGTCGCCGCTGAACAGCCGCCGCCCATAGGCCGCGATCAGATCGCCGCGCTCATCCTCCGGGATGGGTCGGACGAATTGCGCCCAGAGTTCGGGAAAGAACCGCGCCGCGCCGCCACCATAGAACCAGTCGAGTTCGGCCTGCGTGCCCATGAACACGCCGCGCAGCACCAGACAGGCGGCGCTGTCGGGATGCGCCTGCGCATAGGCCAGCGCCAGCGTGGCGCCCCAGGAACCGCCGAAGACGATCCAGCGCCTGATGCCCAGCGTCTCACGGATCAGCTCGATATCGGCGATCAGATGCTGCGTGGTGTTGGCCCTGACCGACGCCGCGGGCTTGGAGCGCCCGCAGCCGCGCTGATCGAACAGCACCACACGGTAATTCGCCGGATCGAAGAAGCGCCGCATGGTCGGGCTGCACCCGCCGCCCGGGCCGCCATGCAGCACCACCACCGGCAGCCCGTCGGGATGACCGCATTGCTCGACATAGACCCGGTGCCCGCTGCCGACATCAAGCAGGCGCTGGTCGAAGGGCTCCGAGATCGGGTAGAGTGCCGGGGCCGCGCTGTCATGTCCTGACGACTTGTCCATGCCACGTACTATATCCCGGAACTCAAGGCCCTGCCATGGGGCGCGACGAAAAAGGATCGACGAAACATGACGACCACCAGCATCGACCCCGATGAAGTCGCCAAGTTCGAGGCCATGGCCGCCGAGTGGTGGGACCCCGAGGGCAAGTTCAAGCCGCTGCACATGCTCAACCCCTGCCGGCTGGACTACATCACCACCCAGATCGCCGCCGAGTTCGACCGCGACCTGACCGGGAAGCAGCCCTTCGCCGGGCTGCGCATCCTCGATATCGGTTGCGGCGGCGGCCTGCTGTCCGAGCCGATGGCACGGCTGGGCGCCGACGTCGTGGGCGCCGATGCCGCCGAACGCAACATCCCCGTCGCCCAGGTCCATGCCGCGCAGGAGGGGTTAAAGATCGATTACCGCCACGCCACAGCCGAAGAGCTGGTCGCGGCGGGCGAGACGTTCGATGTGGTCCTGAACATGGAGGTGGTCGAGCATGTCGCCGACCCGCCCGCCTATCTGCGCGCCTGCCACGACCTGCTGCGCCCCGGCGGGCTGATGATATGCTCGACCCTGAACCGCAACCCGAAAAGCTATGTGATGGCGATCATCGGGGCGGAATACGTCATGCGCTGGTTGCCGAAGGGCACGCATGAATGGTCGAAATTCATCACCCCTGACGAGCTTTACGCCATGTTGCGCGGCGCAGGGCTGGACCCGGTGGATCGCAAGGGCTTCGTTTTCGACAAGCTGCGCTGGTCGTGGTCGGTCTCGGCGCGGGATCTGTCGGTGAACTACGTCACGGCCTCGGTCCGGCGCGCTGCGCAACCTGCCGGAGCATGAGTATTTTCGGCAAGAAAATGATCAGGTGATGGGCAGGATCAGCCCCGCCACGCCCAGGGCGAGACGGTAGAACACATAAGGCAGGAAGCTGACACGCTGCGCGAGGTGAAGCACAAGCGCGATGACCGTCCGCGCCGTGGCGGCGGCCACAAGGGCAACGAGTGCCGCAAGCAGCACCACCGGGCCGGGGGCGGCCGAAGCCTCGGCCGCGGCCAGCAGGCCCAGTGCGAGCGTCGGCGGGACCGAGATCAGCAGGGCAAGGCGCAGCGCGTCGGGGCGTGCATAGTCCAGCGCCCGTGCGCCGCAGGTCAGCATGGCGAGTCGCCCCGCACCGGGCAGCAGCGCCAGCAGCTGCCACAACCCGAGGGCAAGTGCATGTTTCATGGTCCAGCCGGGCGCTGTGCGGGTTTGCGGGCGCTGGTCGCAGAGCAGCAGGATCACCGCGCCGAGGATCGTGACCACGCCAATCAGCCCCGGCGCGCGCAGTGCGGCTGCTGCGCCGGTCGCGTGCAACACCCCCGCCGCCAGTGCCACGGGCAGCGTCGCCAGCGTCAGGCACAGCG
>PXES01000366.1 GCA_003564655.1 Paracoccaceae bacterium | reverse complement strand
GCAGGCTTGACCTTCCAACGGTTGGAAGCCCTATTTACTCGAGCGAAGCTTGTGCATGAAAGTCTGCCCATGAACGCCCCTGCCAAACCCCACGCCTCTCGCTCGGTCCCAATCGAGGGGATGCATTGCGCCTCTTGCGTGGGCCGGGTGGAGCGGGCTCTGCGCGCCCTGCCTGGCGTGGCGGGCGCCGATGTGAATCTGGCAACCGAGCGGGCCGACATCCGGTTTGCCACCCCTGTCGATCCGGACGCGCTGCGCGAGGCTGTGCAGTCCGCAGGTTTCGATATCGGCCAGAGCACGACTGAGCTGGAAATTGACGGGATGACCTGCGCCTCTTGCGTGGGCCGTGTCGAACGGGCGCTGGAGGCCGTGCCAGGCGTGGCCGAGGCCAGGGTCAACCTCGCGACCGAGCGCGCTTCTGTCACCGGCAGCGCTGCCCCCGAGGCGCTGATCGCCGCCGTCGCGCGGGCGGGCTATGACGCGCGGGAGCGTCGTCCCGCCGCGTCCGAGGACAGTCTGACCGCGCGCCGAGACGCCGAGGCGGCCGATCTGCGCCGAGACCTGATGATCGCGGGGACGCTGACGCTGCCGGTCTTCGTGCTGGAAATGGGCTCGCACATGATCCCGCCGGTGCATCATCTGATCATGTCCACCATCGGGATGCAGACAAGCTGGCTGATCCAGTTCGTGCTGACCACGTTGGTCATGGCTTTTCCGGGTATCCGATTCTACGCGCTGGGTTTTCCGGCGCTGGCGCGTGGTGCGCCGGACATGAACAGCCTGGTCGCGGTCGGCACCATGGCGGCGTTCCTCTACTCGCTGGTCGCCACCTTCGCGCCGGGGCTTCTGCCGCCGGGCACGGTAAATGTTTATTATGAACCCGCTGCCGTGATTGTGACGCTGATCCTGCTGGGCCGCTGGCTGGAAGCGCGCGCCAAAGGCCGCACCTCTCAGGCGATCCAGCGTCTGATTGGCTTGCAGGCGAAAACCGCACGCGTGCGGCGTGACGGGGGCAGCGCGGATATTCCTGTGGCCGATGTCGCCCCCGGCGATGTGATCGAGTTGCGCCCCGGTGAGCGTGTGCCGGTGGATGGCGAAGTGATCGAGGGCGAGAGCTACGTGGATGAGTCGATGATCACGGGCGAGCCCGTCCCCGTGGCCAAGGCAGAGGGCGCGACAGTCGTGGGCGGCACGGTCAACCAGACCGGCGCGCTGGCGCTGCGCGCAACGGCTGTAGGCGGGGATACGATGCTGGCGCAGATCATACGCATGGTTGAAACTGCGCAGGGCGCGAAACTCCCCATTCAGGCGCTGGTGGACCGCGTGACCATGTGGTTCGTCCCCGCAGTGATCATCGTGGCGCTGTTGACGTTCATCATCTGGTTCAGTTTCGGCCCTGCGCCCGCGCTGACCTTTGGGCTGGTGAACGCGGTCGCGGTGCTGATCATCGCGTGTCCCTGCGCCATGGGGCTGGCCACGCCCACCTCGATCATGGTCGGCACCGGCAGGGGCGCGGAAACCGGTGTCTTGTTCCGCAAGGGCGAGGCGCTGCAACTGCTGAAAGAGGCGCGCGTCGTGGCCTTCGACAAGACCGGCACGCTGACCGAGGGCGCGCCTAGGCTAACCGATCTGGAACTGGCTGTGGGTTTCGAGCGTGACACCGTGCTGGCCCAAGTCGCAGCGGTCGAGGCGAAATCCGAACACCCGATCGCGCGTGCCATCGCCGAGGCGGCCGGGGGGCTCAGCCTGCCTGAGGTGACCGGCTTCGAGAGTGTCACCGGATTCGGTGTGCGTGCGAACGCTGGCGCGGCGCGGGTCGAGATCGGCGCTGACCGCTACATGACGCGCCTCGGCCTCGACGTCGCGGAATTCGCCGACACGGCGGCGCGGCTCGCCGATGAGGGCAAGACGCCGCTCTATGCCGCCATCGACGGCAAGCTTGCGGCCATCATCGCGGTCGCCGACCCGATCAAGGCTGAGACCCCGGCGGCGATCCGCGAACTCCACGCGCTCGGGCTGAAGGTGGCGATTGTCACAGGCGACAACCGCCGCACCGCCCAAGCCATCGCCCGCCAACTCGGCATCGACGAGGTGGTGGCCGAAGTCCTGCCCGAGGGCAAGGTTGATGCCGTGCGCGATCTGAAAGCGGCGCATGGGCGGCTGGCCTTCGTGGGCGACGGCATCAACGACGCGCCCGCACTGGCCGAGGCCGATGTGGGCATCGCCATCGGCACCGGCACCGATGTCGCCATCGAAGCGGCGGATGTCGTGCTGATGTCAGGTTCACTGAGCGGTGTGCCGGGCGCCATCGCTCTGTCGAAGGCAACGATCCGTAACATCAAGCAGAACCTGTTCTGGGCCTTTGCCTACAACACGGCGCTGATCCCGGTCGCGGCAGGCGTGCTCTGGCCGACCCTCGGCATCCTGCTGTCCCCGATCTTCGCAGCAGGGGCCATGGCGTTGTCTTCGGTCTTTGTGCTCGGCAATGCACTGCGACTGCGAAACTGGACCGCACCAAAGCAAGGGGTGAAGGCATGAATATCGGCGACGCGGCCCGCGCCTCGGGCGTCTCGGCCAAGATGATCCGCTATTACGAGGAGACGGGCCTGATCCCGCCGGCGGCGCGGTCCGGGTCAGGCTACCGCATCTATGCCGAGCAGGACGTGCATATGCTCCGCTTCATCCGCCGCGCGCGGGATCTGGGCTTCAGCGTCGATGGCATCCGCGAGCTGCTAAGCCTCTGGCGAGACCGCGACCGCCACAGCGCCGATGTCAAGCGCGTCGCTCTCGCCCATGTCGCCGAACTGCGCGTGAAGATACGCGAACTCGAAGACATGGCCTCGACCCTCGAGACACTGGCGGCAAGCTGCCACGGCAATGACCGCCCCGACTGCCCGATCCTGTCGGAACTGGAAGCGCCGAGCGCGGATTTCCCGGCCACGGGACACGCGCAACGCGCGGGTGCGCCGTTGGCGGGCACGCGTTCTCGGTAGCGCCTCCTTCGGCGGCAGAAGGCGGCGCCGAATGACGTTACGATGGTCAAAGTGGCGCCATGCCGGGCGATCAGCCAAGCCGCCGCGCTTGCACGGCGCGGGCCTCGGCCTGGCAACGCCTATGGTCCCGCAGGCGGTTATCGCGAACCGCGCGGGCGCCGGAGAGAGCATCGCTCCAACATGCCGGCCGACCGTTCGAATATGGCGAAACTGTCGGGATCGTCACCAAACCCACGAAAGCGCGCCGCAGCAGCTATCTATCGGGCCGCGCCGGTGCCGCTCAGATCGGGCGCCCCTGCATCAGCCGGGGCAACTCGCCGCTCAGCCCCGCCGCTTCGCGGATGAAGCCGCGCCGCAGCGCGGGCAGGCGTGAGATCGCCCCCATGCCCAGATCACGCAACACGCGCAGCCCAACGGAGTCGTTGGAGAACAGTCGGTTCACCCCATCCGTCCCCATGGCCATCAGCATCGTGTCAAAACGCCGCCAGCGCTGGTAGCGCTCCAGCACCGGCGCGCTGGCGATATCCTCGCCGCGCCGTGCCGCCTCGATCACCACTTCCGCCAGCGCGGCGACATCGCGCATCCCGAGATTCAACCCCTGGCCTGCAATCGGGTGGATGCCATGCGCCGCATCGCCCACCAGCGCAAGTTGCTGTCCGACGAACCGCTCGGCGAGGCTGAGCCGCAGCGGGTAGGAATGCCGCGCCCCCGCCAGCGCGATCTCGCCCAGGAACTCGCCGAAACGCGGGCGCAACACCTCCAGATAAGCGTCATCATCCAGCCTGGCGATGCGCGTCGCAGCTTCGGTGCCTTCGGTCCACACGATCGAGGACCGGTTGCCCGGCAGCGGCAGGATCGCCAGCGGCCCCTGCGGCGTGAAGAACTGATGCGCGCAGCCGTCATGCGGGCGCTCATGCGTCACCGCGCAGACCAGCGCGCTTTGCCCGTAATCCCAGCCGACCCGCCGTATCCCCGCGCGTTCTGCCGTCCCGCTGCCGCGCCCGTCACACCCGACCAGCAACCGCCCATGCAGAACGCGCCCGTCGTCAAGCCGAATGGCTGGACCCCGCCGCCCGATCTCCTGCGCGACAACGCGCGCGCCAGAGATCTCGGTGATTCGGCCCTCGGCCTCGATGGCGTCCATCAGCGCCGCGCGCAGATAGCGATCCTCGATCATGTGGCCCATCGGCCCTTCCTCGATCTCGGCATGATCGAACTCGAGGAAAAGCGGCGCCGCGCCTTCACCCGCGCGCCCGTCGCAGGCCCGTATCGACAGGATCGGCTGCGCGTGCGGCTGCACCGCACCCCAGACGCCGATCCCCTCGAGCACGCGGGTCGACCCCAGCGCCAGCGAGTAGGACCGCCCGTCAAACCCTGTTCTGCGCCG
>PXES01000159.1 GCA_003564655.1 Paracoccaceae bacterium | reverse complement strand
CTGTCCCGGATTTCTGTGAGAAACAGGTAAGGAAACGCTATGTCAAGATTCGGAAAGGGTGGTCCCCCCGCGCATGCCAACGGCAAGGCGAAAGGGCACAACACCGCAGAAGAGGAGCGCGCGGAAGAACAGCAGGCGCAGCAGGACAATGGCGCGGCAGAGGCGGACACCGCACCCGCGACTGATGCAACCTCGGGTGGCGAACGGATTTTTTCCTATGAGGAGGACGGCCTCGCCTACACTGTGCGCGTGTTCGAGGAGGACGGCGTCGTCCGTGCCGAGGTGACGGTCGATCAGGGCTCCATGGACGTCAATGCCGTCTATTTCACCAGCGACGACTATTCCGGCCCCAGCGCCAATCTGGGCGGCCCGCTCAACATGAATGGTGGCGGCTCGCGCTTCGAGGGAGATCGTGTCAGCTGGGAAGATGCGGTTGCGGTGTCGCATCCCGGGCTTGGGCCGCAAGGCGAGGACAAACCCAGCTTCCTGTCGGAAGGCGACTCCCTGACGGTCGATCTGAGCGCCGCGAGCGTCGAGGATGTGGACCTGATCGGCATCCGCGCCACCTCGGTCAATGGCGGCGATTCGATCAAGGGCGTGTCAGGCAACCCCGAGGAGCCGGAGCCCGAGCCCGAGCCCGAGCCCGAGCCGGAGCCCGATCCTGACCCGGATCCCGATGCGGCGACCTACCCCAAGGTCTACTTCGCCACCGGGCTCAACGATGACGACTCCCCCGCCGCCGGGGGTGCCGGGATCCTCGGCCCGGATGAGGAGAATGAGTTCGGCACCCCGCAGCTGGGCCCGGACACTGATGGCACCTTCGCCGATTACGTCGAATTCCTGGGCGAGGAGTTCGATGACATCGCGCCAGGTGACATCGTGACGATCATCTTCTACGAAGACATCGAGACGTTCACCGAGGCCTTCCGCATCAACGCCCCCGAAGAGGGCTTCACCAGCGCCGCCGATATGCTGGCAGCGTATGATGACGCGGTGTCGGGCATGTCTGCGGATGGTGACTACATTGCCTATTTCGCGACGCAGGACATCGACGAGGACGCGGTTCCCGAAGACACGGGGAGCGACGAGCTTGACGAAATCAGCGTGATGTAGACGCGGCGGGCCGGGCAAGACAGTCCGCACCTGACATGGCAGCGCGCGCCCCCCAGGGCGCGCGCTTCTGCATTCCGGGCGGGCGCGGGCGTCAGATGTGGCTTTCAGCCGAGCCCGGCGCAGCGCGACAGGTCTTCGCGCCCGATGCAACATGCCCCAAAGCGCCCTCGGGGCGTGCAGGGGTGGGTGGGTGGGCACGGCCCGAGGGCGCTTTGGGGCGCGGCGTGCGGCAGCACTGCACCGAGCGGATCAACCGGCGCCCGTATCCGACGCGGCGCGCGGCGCGCCGCATGCCACGAAAAAGCCCGCCGCCCCTGGCCGGGGGCGGCGGGCCGTTCTTGCTGCTTGCGCGCGGGACTCAGCGCTTCGAGAACTGGAAGCTGCGGCGCGCTTTCGCCTTGCCGTATTTCTTGCGCTCGACCACGCGGCTGTCGCGGGTCAGGAAACCGGCGGCTTTCAGCGACCCGCGCAGCGCGGGGTCGAAGCGTTGCAGCGCGCGCGAGATGCCGTGCTTGACGGCGCCCGCTTGCCCCGACAGGCCACCGCCCTTGACGGTCGCCATCACGTCGAACTGATCGACGACCCCGGCCACCTGGAAGGGTTGGCGCAGGATCATCTGTAGCACGGGGCGCGCGAAATACTTTGTGTAGTCAATGTATTCGCCCTTGTGGTCGCGGATGAGAACCCGGCCCGAGCCGGGCTTGATCCACACGCGGGCGACCGCGTCCTTGCGCTTGCCGGTGGCATAGGCGCGGCCGAACTCGTCGCGCACGGGCTCGCGCACGGGGGCCTCTTCGGCAACGGGGGTGACGGCCGATTTCAGATCGTCGAGGGTCTTGAGATCTTCACTCATGCTCAGGCACTCCGCGTGTTTTTCTTGTTCATCGCCCGCACGTCCAGCACTTCGGGCTGTTGTGCCTCATGCGGGTGCTCGGTCCCGGCATAGACGCGCAGATGCGTCATCTGCTGTCGCGACAGCGGCCCGCCCGGAAGCATCCGCTTGACGGCCTGCATGACCACGCGCTCGGGGAACTTCCCCTCGAGGATCTGGCCCGTGGTGCGCGACTTGATGCCGCCGGGATAGCCCGTGTGCCAGTAGTTGGGCTTGTTGCGCTTGTTGCCCGTCAGCTGCACCTTGTCGGCGTTGATGACGATGACATTGTCGCCCATGTCCATGTGCGGGGTGAAGGACGCCTTGTGCTTGCCGCGCAGGCGCATGGCGATGATCGAGGCAAGACGGCCCAGCACGATGCCCTCGGCATCGATGAGGATCCATTTCTTGTCGATCTCTCCGGCCTTGAGAGAATAGGTTTTCATTGTCTGAACCTGAGGTGAGGAATTCAATCACGCGCCAACGCGCGCCATGCGCTGCCTTCTACCGATTTGGCAGGCCGGGTCAAGGGGAATGGATCCTTGAAATTACATGTAAATCAGCATCTTGCAATTAAGGTATTATTTTACCCCACATAACTCACGATTTTCAGTGCCGTGTATCGCTATCGGCCCGGGCGCGCGTGCGTCGCAGGCGGGCCAGCACGCCAGCGGGCATCGCATCCGCGCCCCGCCCCTCGACCAGCGGCTCGCCCACCTGGCTCCACTCGATCTCGGTATGGTCGAAACCGCGTCGGGTCAGCGGCTTGATGATGTCGAAATAGGGCGAGAGGTCGAAATCGCGCGGGGCGAAAAGCGAGTGATGGCGGATATGCCGGACCTCGCGCCGCGAATAGCGGGTGCCCTGCGCGCGCGAGGTCCGGATGTCGGGCAGGATCGGGTAGCCCACCGAATGGAAGGCCTGCGCGATCAGCGAAGAGCAGATCGCCTTGGTCGGATCGCCCGACCCCAGCGCCAGCAGGCGGCGGCGAAAGCGGATCGGCACGGGCGGGGTGGGCAGCATGAAGCGGGCCAGATCGATCACGTTGCGCAGATCGTATTGTAGCCCGATGCGGTCGATCATGTATTGCGCGACGCGCCGTCGCTCGGGCTCGGACAGGCTGACGGCGCGGCAGATGCGGGTGTTGTGGCGGGCGTATTTCTCCAGCCCCACAACATGGCAGCCATCCTGCAACGTCACCTCGACCAGCGCGCCCCCCTCATGCCGCGGCACCAGATCACCGACATAAAGCGCGGCATGCGACCAGGTGCTCTGCGTCAGATACTTGATCGCGGTCGAGATGCGCGCCCGCCCCTCGACCAGCAGCACGTCGCCGATGCGCAGGCTGCGCGACAGGCGGTCGAAATCGACCGGCACCAGCGGCTCGAAGCCGGCGACATCCGCCTCCAGCCAGCGGCCGAGTCTTGCGCCAAGAGTCACGCCCATCCTGCCCATCCGTCTTGTCACGGGCCACGGGCAATCCGCTGGCCCTGCATGACATATGGTCATCTCACGGAAAGGCTTAAAGATGGTGAAGCTGCGGCGCGCCCGGCGCTAGCGCAGCCGTGGCGGCCCCTCGGGGCGCGGCGCGGGGGGCGTGGGCTGCGGCAGGTCGAAACGCAGGCCCACGCGCGCAAGTTCGGCCGCGCGCGGGTCGTCGGCGGTCAGAAACGCCACGTCCAGCCCCCCGGCCTCGAGCCCCGAGAAAGCCAGCGCCGCCTGCACCGCGCGGGCCAGCGCCGCCTCGGCCCCAGGCGCGGCCTCGACAAAGGCCAGCATGTGCCCGCGCGCGCCGCTCTCGGCCTCGGTCGCGACCAGATAGGCCATGCGCGCCAGCCCCTCCATCCGCGCGAGGCGCTGGTCGAGCGCGGTCAGCAGCGCCTCGGGAAGGCCCCGCGGCGGGGCAAGGCCGGTCAGCCGCGCGGTCAGTTCCTCGGGACGCTCGGCCAGCATCCCGGCCAGCCAGTCCAGCACCTCGGGCGGGAACAGCCGCGAGGACGGCGCGACGCCCAGATTGAGGCCCAGCCCCATGCCCTGCCCCGCCAGCATCTCGACCAGCGCGCGGCCCGGCAGGGCGGCATAGGGCGCGGGCAGGCCGGTGAATTCGGTCAGCCGGTCCTCGCTGTCGAAGGCCAGCACCAGCGGGCCGTCTTCCAGCTCGAACACCTTGGGGTCGATGGTCTCGCCCTCGGCCTCGCGCTCCAGCAGGATGAAGAGCTCCGCCTCGGCCACGCGGGCGAAATAGGCCAGCCGCAACTGCCCGTCCTCGGGCGCGGCCTCGCTGGCTTGCCAGGCAAGGTCGATCAGGGTCTCGGACATCACGCGCGCTCCTGCTGGTGTCGCTGGGCAGCTAGATTGCGCGCGCCCGCTTGGCAAGCCCGGGTTGCAACCCGCGGCGGGGCGGCTTATTGCACATGTGCACAATCCCGGAGCCCGCCCATGCTGTCCCGCGGTACCTCTGCCCGGCCCCTGACGGGGATCATCCTGAACCTTTGCGCGCTGATGGTGCTGGTGTGCATGGCGGCCGTGGTCAAGGCGGTGTCAGTGCATGTGCCGACCGGGCAGGCCGTCTTTTCGCGCGCCTTCTTCTCGTTGCCCATCATCCTGGGATGGATCGCACTGCAAGGGCGGCTGATGGACGGGCTGCGCATGACCAATCCGCGGCTGCACCTCGCGCGCGGGCTGCTGGGCACGGCGACGCTGGGAATGAATTTCATCGCCCTCGCCCTGCTGCCCCTGCCCGAGGTCACGACCATCGGCTTTGCCGCCCCGGTGCTGACGCTGGTCTTCGCGGTGCTGTTCCTGGGCGAGCGTGTGCGGCTCTTTCGCTGGACCGCAGTGGCGCTGGGGCTTGCGGGGGTGCTGATCGTGGTCTGGCCGCGCCTGAGCGTGGCGGGCGAGGCCGATGCGATGCTGCGCTTCGGCGCGCTGATGGCGCTGGGGGCGGCGAGTTGTGCCGCGCTGGTCAAGATCCTCGTGCGGCGCATGGTGGTGACGGAGACCACCCCCTCGATCGTCTTCTGGTTCGCGGTGACGGCGGCGGCGCTGTCGGCGCTGACATTGCCCTTCGGCTGGGTCATGCCCTCGGGGCCGGTGCTGGCGATGCTGGTGCTGACCGGGGTGCTGGGCGGCGTGGGACAGTTGATGATGACGGCGAGCTACCGCTTCGCCGATGCCTCGGCGCTCGCCCCCTTCTGGTATGTACAGCTCTTCTTCGCGAGCTTCATCGGCTATGTCTTCTTCGGCGAGGTGCCGACCGGCCCGATGCTTGCAGGGGCGGTGCTGGTCATCGCCTCGGGGCTCCTGATCCTGTGGCGCGAGACGCGGCTTGGCAAGGAAACGCCCGAGCGCCAGCCGCTGACCTGATCCGCAATCCGCCGGGCCGCCGTGGCGCCTTGCATTGTCCGGCATGGCGCGGCCAGCGCCCTCGGGCTGTGCCCACCCACCCGCCCTTGCACGCCCCGAGAGCGCTGGCCGCGCCGTCCCACTGGCAGCGGCGGGCGCGATGATCCCGCATGCGCCAGACCGGCAGTCGAAATAAGGTCAGGATCATTCTGCGGCGCGCCTGCGCGGAACGCGCGTTCCGTCCTGTACCGCCCACGCAAACATAAGTTCGCTCACTGCGCGCACCCACGAAATATTGACCCGATGCGCCCCCGCCCTGACGGTAACCGCCCGCTTGCCGTGCGCGTAGCAAGACCGTAACTGCCCTGGCAAGGGACACACATGAAGGAGCTGCCCCATGCTGCGCCGCACTGCCCTGAGCCTGACGCTCGTCGCCATTCCCGGCCTGGCCATGGCCGCCCCCGACGGCTGGAGCCCGCTGCTCGAGCCGCAGGAACTCGCCGCCATGCTGGAGGCGGGCGAGGATATCCAGGTGATCCATGTCACCGGCGATTTCGAAGTCGGACACATCCCCGGCGCGGCCCATTCGCCCTATGCCAACTGGCGCGGGGGTCCGAACAATCCCGGCGGACTGCTGTCCGAACTGGATTACGAGCTGGAAGCCACCCGCGTGGGCGTCGAGGCCGGTGTTCCGGTGGTCGTGGTCCATTCCGGCGACAGCCCTTCGGATATGGGCGCGGCGGCGCGTGTCTACTGGACGCTGAAATCCATCGGCGTGCAGGATCTCGCGCTACTGAATGGCGGCTTTGCCGGGTGGACGGACGCCGAGCTTCCCGTCTCGACCTCGCCGACCGAGATCGCGCCGAGCGACCTGCGCGCGGAGTGGACGAATGAGTGGTACATCTCGACCGACGAGGTTGCCGAACTGGTCGAGGCCGGCGAGGCGCGGCTGATGGACAGCCGCCCCGAGGGCTTCTTTCAGGGGATCGCCTGGTCGATCGCCCGTCCCGGCACCATTCGCGGCGCCGAGAACATCGAGTTCAGCGACTTCTTCGAGGGCAACCGCATGGTCGGCCCGGACCGCGCCCGCGAGATTGCCGAGGCAAACGGCTTCACCGACGCCCCGATCACTGTCTCTTTCTGCAACACCGGTCATTGGGCGGCGCTGAACTGGTTCGCGCTGAGCGAACTGGCCGAGATCGAGAACACGCGGCTCTATGCCGAAAGCATGGCCGAATATGCCGATAGCGGCCACGCGCTGGACAACGAGCCCTCGCGCATCGCCTTCCTGTGGCGCTCGACGCTGCGCTGGCTTGACGGGCTGTTCTGATCCGTAGTTTCCTGACGCTCTGACCAGAGGCCGCGAAAGATGTTCCTGCGCCGCGCGACTGTTCTTGTCCTGATCCTCGGGCTGACCGGCTTTGCCTTCCTCATGGCGGGGCCGCGAGCGGGGCTGTTGGTGATGGTGGGCCTCGGCTTCGGGCTGGTGCTCGAAGGGCTGCGCTTCGGGTTCGCGGGGCCGTGGCGGATGATCGTCACCGACCGCGACGGACGCGGCCTGCTGGCGCAACTCATCGCTATCGGGATGGTGGCAGCGGTGGCGCTGCCACTTCTCGGCGCCAATCCGGCCGAACTGGCCGGGGCACACGCGCCGGTCGGCTTTGCCATGGTGCTGGGTGCTTTTGTTTTCGGCCTTGCGATGCAGCTTGTCATGGGCTGCGGGTCGGGCACGCTGGTCAATGCGGGCAGCGGCAATCTGGTCGGGCTGCTGGCGCTGGCGGGCTTTATCGGCGGCAGCTTCGCGGGCACGCTGCATCTTGGCTGGTGGACGGGTCTCGGCAGCCTGCCCGTGGTGTCGATGCAGGGCATCGCCGGGACCAATGGCGGGCTGGTGCTGACGCTTGCGGGCCTCGCGCTGGTCGGCGCCGTGACAATCGCCCGCGCCGCCCCCGGCAAGCGGATGCCGCCCGTGCGGCTGTGGATCGCAGCGGCGCTTGTGGCCGCGCTCGCGCTCGCCAATCTGGTGATCGCGGGCCAGCCCTGGGGGATCGTCTACGGGCTGGGGCTGTGGGGCGCGAAACTGGCGCAGGCGGGCGGCGCGGATCTGGCGCAGACGGCGTTCTGGGCGGCGGACGGCAATGCTGCGCGGCTTTCCGCCTCGATCCTGACGGATGTGACCTCGCTCACGAATATCGGGCTGCTGGTGGGCGCCTTCGCCGTGATGCGCTGGCGCGCCGACCCCGGCGCACCCGCGCAGGCGCTGACGGCGGTGTCCTATGCAGGTGTGCTGCTCGCTGCGCTGGTGCTGGGGTATTCCGCGCGGTTGGCCTTCGGCTGCAATGTGGGCGCCTTCTTCAGCGGCATCTCGACCGGCTCGCTGCATGGCTGGGTGTGGCTGGTCGCGGCTTTCGCGGGCTCGACGCTGGGCATCCGGCTGCGTCCGGTCCTCCTGCGTCCGACAACAGGGCGGGGGGCCTACGCATGAGCCCGTCGCGCCCGCTGATCGGGCTTGCCGCCCTCGCCCTGATCGGCGCGATCCTGGCGCTTGATCTGGCCCGCACCGGCGCGCCGGATCTGTTCACCGCGCCGCCGCCCCTTGCGCTCGGCTCGGGCGCGGCGCCCGAGGGCGCGCATTGCTCGGGGCAATAGGGGTAGCGCGGCAGCGGTTTTTCTGGTCTGCTGTGCGCGCAACCCTTATCCGGAGGCCCAAATGCGACCGATTTTTTTCACCCTGCCCGCCGTTTTCGCGCTCACAGCCTGCATCGAGGTGGACATGACCCTCGAAGTGCTGGGCGAGGACGAGGCGCAGGTCACGGGCTTCATCCAGATCGAGCGGCAGTTCTATGACATGTCCGGCGGCGATGACAGCTTCTGCGAGGCCGAGGATGGTGGCGAGCTGGTGCTGACCGACACGCATGCGCGCTGCGAGTTCGACCGCGTCGGCAGTTTCGAGGAGATCATGCGCCCCGACTCCGCCTCTGACGCGCCGACCGAGCTGGAGGGCGAGCTGGTCGATCTCGGCGACGGGCGCGTGCGCGCGCTGCTGCCGCTGGGCGGCATGACCAGCGAGATGGACGAGATGCAGCAGGACGAAGAGATGATGGCGATGATGCGCGCCATGATGTCGGGCGTCACGATCAGCTTCACTGTCGCGGGGCGCGAGATCGAAAGCTCCACCGGCACCATCTCCGAGGATGGCACCAGCGCCAGCGTCTCGCTTGATGTGAACGATCTGTTCGCCCCCGCCGATGCGCGGCCCGGCGATTTCGAGACGGTCGTGCGCTACTGAGGCCCGGCTGCACGCCGCCCGATCCGGCGTGCCCGCCCGACCACCCTTGCACGCCGCATCACACGGCGTGCAGCCGGGCGGTTCTCATCTGCCGTTCGCGCGCAGATAGCCGATCAGCGCCCGGGTGGAGGGGTCCTTGGCGCTGGCATCGCCCCCCTCGATCAGCGGACCCAGCGTCGTGGCCAGCTCCTTGCCCAACTCCACCCCCCACTGGTCGAAGGAGTTGATGCCGAGGATCACCCCCTCGACAAACACCCGGTGTTCATAGAGCGCGATGATCTGGCCCAGCGTGAAAGGGGTGAGCTGCGGATAGACCAGCGTCGTCGAGGGCCGGTTGCCCGGAAACACCCGGTGGCGCGCCTGCCGCTCCAGCTCATCGCCCGCAAGGCCCTGCGCGGCCATGCGCGCGCGCGCCTCGTCCAGCGAGCGGCCGCGCATCAGCGCCTCGGACTGCGCAAGACAGTTGGCGGCGAGCAGCCGGTGCTGGTGCGCGAGGTGCGGCTCATGCCCCTGTGCCGCCAGCAGGAATTCGCATGGTATGACCCGCGTGCCCTGATGGATAAGCTGGAAAAAGGCGTGCTGGCCATTGGTGCCGGGCTCGCCCCAGACCACCGGGCCGGAATGACGGTCGAGATCGCGCCCCGCCATGTCCACCCGCTTGCCGTTCGATTCCATCTCGAGCTGTTGCAGATAGGCGGGCAGCCGCGCAAGGCGCTGGTCATAGGGCAGCACCGCGCGCGTGGCATGGCCGCAGATCTGATTGTGCCAGACGCCGACCAGCGCCAGCTGCACCGGCATGTTCCGGGCCAGGGGGGCATCGCGGAAATGCGTGTCCATCGCCCGACCACCATCCAGAAACGCGGCAAAGCCGTCGGTCCCGACCGCGATCATCAGCCCCAGCCCGATCGGCCCCCACATCGAATAGCGCCCGCCCACCCAGTCGGCGAAGCCAAAGACCCGCTCGGGCGCGATTCCGAAGGCGGCAGTGCGCTCCTGCGATGTCGAGACAGCGGCGAACTGCGCCGCCGGGTCGGCCACGCCGCCCTGCGCCATCCAGTCACGCGCGGTCTCGGCGTTGGTCATCGTCTCGATGGTGGTGAATGTCTTCGACGCCACGATCACCAGCGTCGTGGCCGGGTCGAGCCCGCGCAGCGTATCGGCCATATGCGCGCCATCGACATTCGAGACATAATGCAGCCGTGGCCCGTCATGATACGGCGCCAGCGCCTGCGTCGCCATGGCCGGCCCCAGATCCGACCCGCCGATGCCGATATTGATCACATCGGTGATCATGCCCCCCTGCCCCCGGACGCGGCCCACGCGCACATCCTCGGCAAAGGCACAGGCGCGCGCGCGCACCGCGCGCAGCTCGGGCATCACATCGGCGCCATCCACCTCGATCACTGCCGCATCGTCCGCGCGCTGCGCCACATGCAGCACCGCGCGCCCCTCGGTCGCGTTGATTCTGGCACCGCTGAACATGGCCGCGCGCGCGGCCTCGACCCCGGCCTCTTCGGCCAGCCGGACCAGCAGCGCGCGCCCCTCGGCGTCGATCGCGGTCTTGGAGTAATCCAGCACCATCTCGCCCGCCTGCACGGAAAAATCCTCGGCCCGGCCCGGCGCCTCGAAGAGCTCCAGAATGTGGCGCCCCTCACCGGCGCGCTGATGCCGTGCCAATTCGTTCCAGATGCTCATGACCAACCCATTTTCTTGCCAGAAATACTCAGATCCGCGGCAACGGGCCGCACTGTCATTCCGACCAGTGCACCATCGCCTCATCCAGCACGCAGGCGATGGGCGCAGTCTTCGGGGACAGCCGCGTCGCGCGCTCGATCGCCGCGCGTTTCTCGGCCCCCGTGATCAGCACATGCACCCGCAGCGCGTCGCGCAGCACCGGGGCCGTCAGCGTGATGCGCGCCTCGCCCGCAGCTTCGGCGCGCAGCGCCATCACCGGGGCCGCATCCGATGCAAGGGCGTCCTCCAGCCGGTCGGCGCCGGGAAAGAGCGAGGCGGTGTGCATGTCCGTGCCCATGCCCAGCAACAGCACCGAAAGCGGCAGATGCGCGCGCACCCCTTCGGACAGCTCCTCCAGCGCCTCCTCCGGCGTCGCGGTATCGGCGCGCAGCGGTACCAGCGTCGCCGCCGCCGCGCGACCGACCAGCAAACGCTCGCGCACCAGCCGCGTGTTCGAGCGCGGGCTGTCCTCGGGCACCCAGCGTTCGTCATTGAGCATCACGGCCACGCGCGACCAGTCCAGATCGGCGCCCGAAAGCGTGTCGAACACCGGCCCCGGCGTCGTCCCGCCCGGCACTGACAGCGTTGCGCGATCCGCGCGACGCAGCACCTCGCCCAGTTCCGAGGCGATGCGCTGCGCCACGCGCAGCATCATCATCTCGCGGTCCGAATACTCCTGAAACTCCATTACCGGATCTCCCGCCAGCGTCGTCCATCACGATGCAGCAGCATAAGCGCCCCTTCCGGCCCGGTCGAGCCCGGCTCATAGGGTTCCGGCTGATCTCCGCGCGCCTCCCAGGCGGCGATCACCGGATCGACCCAGGCCCAGGCGGCCTCGACCTCGTCGCCGCGCATGAACAGCGTCTGGTTGCCGCGGATCACATCCATGATCAGCCGCTCATAGGCGTCGGGCACGTCGAGATCATTGCCCAGCGCCTCGGCGAAGCTCATGTCGAGCGCGACATCCTTCAGCCGCATCCCGCCCGGCCCCGGCTCCTTGATCATCACGCGCAGATCCATCCCCTCATCGGGCTGCAGGCGGATCACCAGCACATTCTCGCGCCACTGGTTCGATTCGCCGAAGATCGAATGCGGCGGCTCCTTGAAGGTGATGGCGATCTCGGAGACCCGCGATCTCAGCCGCTTGCCCGTGCGCAGATAGAAGGGCGTGCCCTTCCAGCGCCAGTTCGAGACCTGCAGCTTCATGGCGATGAAGCTTTCGGTGCGGCTGTCGGGATTGCCGGATTCGGCGAGATAATCATCGCCCCCTGCCCCGCGATACTGCCCGCGCACGCAATCGCGCGGGTCCAGCGGGTCGAGCGCGCGGATCACCTTGAGCTTTTCGTCGCGCATGGCGTCAGGCTCGAAGGCGTTCGGCGGCTCCATCGCGATCAGGCACAGAAGCTGCATCATGTGGTTCTGCACCATGTCCCGCATCGCGCCCGAATGGGCGTAATACTCGCCGCGCCCGCCGACGCCCACGGTCTCGGCGACAGTGATCTGCACATGATCGACGAATTGCGCATTCCACAAAGGCTCGAACAGGATATTCGCGAAGCGCACCGCCATCAGGTTCTGAACGGTCTCCTTGCCCAGGTAATGATCGATCCGGTAGACTTGATCCTCGTTGAAATACTCGGCCAGCGCGGCGTTGAGTGCGCGCGCCGAGGCCAGGTCCTTGCCGAAGGGTTTCTCGACCACGATCCGCGCGTTGCGGTCGGCGATCCCGCCCTCGACCAGCCGCTGCGCGATATCGCCGAACAGGGCCGGGGCCACCGAAAGGTAGAAGGCCCGCACCACACCGTCGCGCATCTTGCTTGCCAGCGCCTGCCAGCCGCCCTCGCCGCGCGCGTCGATGGCGACATAGTCGATCATGGCAAGGAACCTGTCGCGCGTCGCGGCGTCGCTTTCACCCGGCGCAAGGAACTCGTCGAGCGCCTGAGCAACCTGCGCGCGAAAATCCTCCGCGTCCATCTTGCTGCGCGCGGCGCCGATGATCGCCGCCCCGTCGGGGATCTGGCCCTGCCGCCAGCGACGGTAGAGGCCGGGCAGGATCTTGCGACGGGACAGATCGCCCGTGGCCCCGAAGATGACCAGATCGAACGGATCGACCGGAATGACGCGCGCGACCATGCGACTCTCCCTCTGTTGGCACGCGAAGGCCGCTGCCCGCACGGACAGCGGCTTGTGTTAGCGCTACCACCGTTTACCTGCAGGGGGCCCCTCTGTCCAGTGGCCTGCCCGCGTCATCCGATCCCCGCTGCCTGCACCCGGAAGTCACAGCAATTGCCCGCCCCTCGCCATAGGCTTCCTGCAATGCGCCCCCGGGGCGTGCAAGGGCGGGTGGGTGGGCACGCTCCGGGGGCGCGTTGCAGCAGGCGCGCATCATCCGCGCGGCGGCGCGCCTCACGCTTCGAGTTCGCTATCCCAATAAAGGTAATCGAGCCAGCTTTCATGCAGGTGATTGGGCGGAAAGCGCCGCCCCTGATTGCGCAGCTGCTCGGCCCCGGGGCGGACGGGCGCGCGCTTGAGCTTCAGCCCCGACTCGCGCAGCGTCTTGGACCCCTTCTTCAGATTGCAGGGCGCGCAGGCGGCGACGACGTTTTCCCAGCTTGTCACGCCGCCCAGCTTGCGCGGCAGCACATGATCGAAGGTCAGGTCATTCTTCGCACCGCAATACTGGCAAGAGAACTCGTCGCGCAGAAACAGGTTGAAGCGGGTGAAGGCGACCCGCTTGCGCGGATGCACATATTCGCGCAGCACCACGACCGAGGGGACGCGGATTTCCATGCGCTGGCTGCGCACCACATGGTCGTATTCGGCAAGCGTATCCACCCGGTCGAGGAACACCGCCTTCACCGCGTCCTGCCATGGCCAGAGCGAGAGCGGGTAGTAGGACAGCGGGCGATAATCGGCATTGAGGACCAGCGCCGGAAAGTGCCGCAGCCCCACCGGGTCGCGCACGAATTCGGTCCTGAACTCACCATCCATACAGCGCCGCCTCCGATCTGGCGGCCCCGAGGGGCGATTCAAGCCCCCTTGGGGCCAGAGCGATGCTGCGCCACAGCATCGCGATGGCTGAACTATATCTTGCGAAAAAGATCTGGCAAGCCCTTCGCGCGCACCAGATGTCGCAGGGGTGTGGATATGATCACTTCGTGACAGGCGCATGACACGCCACACCCCGCTCATGGGGGCGGCGGTCTACCCCTCGCGCTGCGCCTCGGCCTCTTCCGCCTGTGCCTCGCGCTCGGCCTCGGCCTGCTCTGTCGACCATTCGACCGCCGCCTGCAGCGCCACCGCCGAGCTTGACGGCACCACCGCGACATAGCTGTCAGTGTCCTCGGCCGGCATTGCCGGGCGCTGGCTCATCCGCCACAGCGCGTAGAGCGCGATCAAGAGGAAGGTCGCGCTCATCACCAGCCAGAAGGCATTGGCGCTGAACTGCTCCATCGCCGCGCCCGTCGCCAGCGGCCCGCAGATCGCGCCCAGGCCGAAGCTGAAGATCAGCCCGCCCGAGGCGGCGGGCATCTCCTCGACCTCCAGCCAGTCATTGGCATAGGCGAGAAACAACGCGTAGAGCGGTGTCGTCATCCCCCCGGCAAGGAAGGCGGCGCCCAGAATGGGCAGCAAGCCTTCCGGCGCGGCCCAGCCCAGCAGGCCGAACCCCGCTGCCGCCGCCGCCGCCCCGCAGATCAGCATTCGGCGGTCCATGCGGTCCGACAGCCACCCGACCGGGAACTGGAACACCATCGCGCCAATGAAGAAGGCTGCCACAAGGGCTGCGACCTGTTGCGATTCGAGCCCGATCTGGCTGCCATAGACGGCACCCATCCCGGTCTGCGTGGCGTAGACGCTGCCCAGCAGGAAAATCCCCAGCGTCGAAAGCGGCACGCGCCGGTGGAGCGCCAGAAGCGACAGCGGTTTGGTGATCTCGGCCGCCGGCACCGGTGTCGCGGCCAGCAGGATCGGCGCGAAGGCGAGTGACACGAGGATCGAGGCCATCATGAACAGCACCGATGTCGTCTCGTCCCCCGCGCTCAGCAGCGCCTGCGCGCCGACCAGGCCCAGCGTCTGCATCATCATGTAGGTGGACAGCACCTTGCCGCGCGTCTCGTTGGTCGAGGCGTTGTTGAGCCAGCTTTCCGCCGTGACGTAGATGCCCGACATGCAAAAGCCGATCAGGATGCGCAGCAGCGTCCAGCCGATCGGGTCGATGATCAGCGGGAAGGCGATGAGCGCGGCCGACATGAAGCTGCCCAGTGCCGCGAAGACCCGCACATGCCCGACCTTGCGGATCAGCAGCGGCGCGTAGCGCGCGCCCGACAGGAAGCCGATGAAATAGCCCGAGGTCACGATGGCCAGCGCCGTGGTCGAGAACCCCTCGATCCCGCCGCGCACCCCGATAAGGGTAAAATGCATCCCGTTGCCGAGCATGATGAGCAGGATGCCCAGCATCAGCGGCCATACGCCCGAAAAGACCTTGCCCATCTCTGCCCGCGTCCTCTGCTGTCGCGCGCCTCCCCGGCATGTTGGTCGCACAGCCGATGCTGCGCTGCAGCGCGAATCGCGCCCCCTGCGTGACGGAAAGCGACATCGCGTCCGCGCCCGGGGGCGATGAATTCCCCGGCCCTGCTCGACAGATCGGGGCTAAAGGGTCATGTTGCAAGGCGTCGCAGCACGAGAGAGCGAGTGAATGCGCACAGTCCTTTTTGCCGCAGCTGCAATCGCTGCCCTGATCGTCGCCGGTTTCAGCCTGTCGCCCTGGCCGGGCGTCCTGCTGGTGCGGGCGGCATTCGACCGGGGCGCTGCCGCGGCCTCGGACCGGCTGGCCCCGCGTGTTCCTGCCGCGGTCACGACAACTACGCATCGCTACGACCCGGATGACCCGGCGGCCCTGCTCGATATCTACAGGCTGCCCGACGCCTCGACCGGCCTGCCCGTGATCGTCTGGGTGCATGGGGGCGGGTTCGTCTCAGGACAGCGCGCGGATGTCGCGAATTACCTCAAGATCCTCGCGGGCCGTGGCTTCATCGTGGTCAATGTCGATTACACCATCGCGCCCGAGGCGCGCTATCCGACACCGGTGCGGCAACTCGCGACGGCGCTTGGCTTCCTGCATGGCGAAGCGGCTGAGCATGATCTCGACGGGGCCAGATTCGTGCTTGCCGGCGACAGCGCCGGGGCGCAGATCGCCGCGCAGACGGCTGCGGCTGCGACCGATGCCGCATATGGGCAGCAGTTGGGGGTCAAGGACGCGCCGTGGCGCGACGCGCTGGCCGGGGTAAGCCTGTTCTGCGGCGTCTACGACATTGCCGGGCTTGGCGAGGGCGCGATCCTCGGGCGCTGGTTCGTGCAGGTCACGGGATGGGCCTATAGTGGCGACCGGAACTGGCGGCGCTCGGAGGTTCTCGACACCTTCGATCTGACGGCGCGGATGTCGCCTGCCTTTCCCGCGGCCTTTGTCACCGTCGGGAATGCCGATCCGCTGGAGCCGCAATCCCGCGCCCTTGCGCGCACGATGGAGGACGCAGGCGTGCCGGTCAGCACCCTGTTCTTCCCGCCGGACCACGAACCTGCGCTCGGTCATGAATACCAGTTCGACCTCGACAGCGCGGCAGGGCAACAGGCGCTCGACGCGCTTGATGCGTGGCTGCGCGCGCTCTGAGGTCAGCCCGGCAGCTTTTCGCGCAGGAAGGACAGCGCCAGCGACAGCCCGTCATGGGCGATACCGTGGCCGGTCCCTTCCGAGACATGGCTGTAGGTCTCGAACCCGGCGGCCACCAGCGCGTCGGTTGCTTCGGGCAGGCAGGCGGGCGGAACCACCTCGTCCTGATCGCCGTGGATCAGCAGCACCGGCAGGCGCGAGACGGTCTCGGCCTCCAACCGTTCGGGTTGCATCAGCCGCCCCGAGAAGCCCACCAGCCCGGCCAGCGGCGCGGCGCGGCGCGGTGCGACCTGCAGGCTCATCATCGTGCCTTGCGAGAAGCCCACCAGCGCCAGCGCCTCGGGCGCGAGGCGTTCTTCTTCCAGCCCCCCGTCGAGGAAGGCGTCGAGATCGGCCGCCGCGCGGGCCAGCCCGTCCAGCGCCTGCGCCTCGCTCGACCCGTCAAGCCAGGGGATCGGGAACCACTGATAGCCCATCGGATTGGCCGCGCAGGGCTCGGGCGCGTTGGGGGCGAAAAACACCGTATCGGGCAGATGCGGTCCCAGCGGGTCGGCCAGCCCCAGAAGGTCCGCCCCGTCCGCCCCGTAGCCATGCACGAACACCACCGCCGAACTGGCCCGATGCCCCGAGGACGGCCCCCGGCGGCCCGATGTGAGCTTGCGTGTCATACGATCCCATCCCTGTCGGTTTCCACCCGGTAATAGGCCCAGAGCATCCCCGCCGCAACGCTGCGCCAGGGCGACCAGGCCTCGGCCATGCGGCGCAGCGCGGCCTCGCGCGGGCGGGCGTCCAGCACGAACAGCCGCCGCGCGGATTCCTGCAACGCCAGATCGGCGGGTGCGAAGACATCGGCACGGCCCAGCGAGAACATGGCGTAGATTTCGGCGGTCCAGCGCCCGATGCCGGGGACCGTGACCAGCGTTTCGACCACCTGCGCGTCGGGCATCTCGCGCAGCGCGTCGAAGTCGATCCCCGCCGCTGCCAGCGCGCGGGCATAGCGCATCTTCTGCTGCGACAGGCCCGGCGCGCGCAATGTGGGGTCATCGGCGGCCAGCACCGCCTCGGGCGTGGTCAGCCCCGCCGTCTCCATCCGCCCCCAGATGGCGCGGGCGGCGTGGGTGCTGACTTGCTGGCTGACAATGGCCGAAAGCAGATGCGCGAAACCGTCGGGACGGCGGCGCAAGGGCGGCGGGCCCGCGAGCTTCAGCGCATGGGCGAAGCGCGGCTCCTGACGGGCGAGCCATTCGGCCCCCTCGGCCATTGTCTCTTCCGAATCCATCAGCCGCCCGACACCCGCGACATTGCACATGCTAAACACCTCTTTTCATCGCGCAGCGCGCGCGCTAACCCTGCCCGCATGGTCGAGACAGTTGCAACCCCCGACAACCGCCGCGCGACGCGCAATGTGCTGGTGCTGGTCGCCGCGCAGGCGGTTGCGGGCGCGCAACTGCCGGTGATGTTTATCATCGGCGGGCTGGCGGGGCAGATGCTGGCGGCGAATCCCTGCTGGGCGACGCTGCCGATCTCGCTGATCGTGCTGGGCTCGATGCTCACAGCCACGCCGCTATCGGCCTTCATGCAGGCTTACGGTCGGCGCGCGGGGTTCTGGCTGGCCTGCGCCGCCGGGGCCACGGGTGCGGCGATCTGCGCCTATGCGCTGCTGCTGGGGTCGTTTCCGCTGTTCCTGCTGGGCTCGCTCCTGACTGGCGTTTACATGTCGGCCAATGGCTTCTACCGGTTTGCCGCGACCGACACCGCCACCCCCGAATTCCGCCCCAAGGCGATCTCCTACGTCATGGCGGGGGGGCTTCTCTCGGCCGTTTTCGGCCCGCAACTTGTCTCGCTCACCGCCGAGGCGATGCCGGTGCCGTTTCTGGCGACCTATCTGGGCGTGATCGGGCTGAACATCGCGGGCATGGTGCTCTTGAGCGCGCTGGACATCCCCACCCCCGAGGCGCCGCGGGCCG
>PXES01000129.1 GCA_003564655.1 Paracoccaceae bacterium | reverse complement strand
GGCGCGGGGCGGGCGGCGTCGCGCGCGGCGTCATAGGACTGGATGGCGATGGCGGGGGAAATGGTCATGGCAAGATCCTTGCGAAGGGTGTCAGCGGCGCAGCAGGTCGAGAAGCCCCTGCGCCATCTGGCGGGTCTGGTCGAAGGCGCGCAGATTGGCCTCATAGCTGCGGCTGGCCTCGCGCGCGTCGGCAAGCTCGATCATCAGATCCACAGTGGAGCCGTCATAATAGCCCTCGGCATCGGCAAGCGCGTGGCCTGGGTCGTAGATCCGCGGCAATTCGCGGCGGTCGAGTTGAACGGGGCCGGTCGTCACATGCGCCAGCCCCGTGGCGCGGTCCATCTCGGCGCGGAAATCGACGGTCTTGCGCCGGTAGCCGGAAGTGTCGACATTGGCGATGTTCTCCGAGACATGGCGCAGGCGGCGGGCCTGCGCCTCCATCCCCGAGGCGGAGAGCGAAAGATTGGCGAAGAGATCCGACATGCGCCCGCCCCCTTACCGGCCGAGCGCCGTGCGCAGGATCACGCGGGCCGAGCTGTAGCTGGCCAGCGCCATCTCATGTGCCTGCCGCGTCTGGGCCGCGCGCATCATCTCACGCTCTAGCGAGACGGAGTTGCCGTTGGGCGAGAGCGCGGGCGCGCTGCGGTCGGGCTGTGCGCCCGGCTGCGCCGCGCGCGGGCCGCTGTCCAGATGCGTGGGCCGCGTGGCGCGCAGCCCCCCTGCGGCGCGCGGATCGAAGAGCGGCATGTCGCGGGCCCGAAACCCCGGCGTGTTGGCCTGGGCGATGTTTTCCGCGATCACCGCCTGGCGTGCCCCGGCATTGCGGGCAAGGTCCTGCGCGGCGCGCATCAGATGGGGCATGTCGAACATGAGGGTTTCTCCCGTCATTGGTTGAGCCAGCTTTACGCCCGATTCGCTTAAGGATCGGTAACCACGCGCCACCCGCGGCGCCGCTTGCGGTTTCACGCAATCTTAACCCTGGCGCGGGCAGGATGAGTGCGTTTCGCAAGGGAGCACGCATGGCGCCGGATGTGTTCGAGGCCCTGCAGGCGCAGCTGGCCGAGCTGCGACCGGTGCAGGTGGCAGGCCGGATCAGCCGCATCGACGGCCAGCTTGTCGCGGTCGAGGGGCTGACCCGGCAGGCGCGCATCGGCGACTGGCTGGACATCACGACACGGGCGGGCTTGCGCGTTGGCGCCGAGATCCTGCGCCTGAGCCCGACAGAGGTGCTGGCCCTGCCCGATGGCACGCGCGACGGCCTTGCCATCGGCGACCGGGCCGAACACAGGCCCGCACGCGGCATCGCGCCCGATGACCGCTGGATCGGCCGGGTGATCGACCCGTATGGCCGCCCTCTCGACGGGCGGCCGCTGGTCCCCGGTCCGTTGGTGCGACCGCTCGATGCGCGCCCGCCGGACCCGGCGCGGCGCGGGCGGCTGGGGGCGCGTCTGGATACCGGCATGGCCGTGTTCAACACGCTGCTGCCCGTGGTGCGCGGCCAGCGGATCGGGCTGTTTGCGGGGGCCGGCGTGGGCAAGTCGATGCTGCTGGGGCGGTTCGCGCGGGCGATGCAGGCCGATGTGGTGGTGATCGCGCTGGTGGGCGAACGCGGGCGCGAACTGCGCGAATTCGTCGAGGATGTGCTGGGCCCCGAGGGGCTCAGGCGCGCGGTGGTGGTGACGGCGACCTCGGACCAGCCGCCGCTGACGCGGCGGCGCTGCGCGCAGGCGGCGATGTGCGTGGCCGAGCATTTCCGCGATCAGGGCCGTCATGTGCTGCTTCTGGCCGACAGCATCACCCGCATGGCCGAGGCGCATCGCGAGGTTGCGCTGGCGGCGGGCGAGGAGGCGTCGTTGCGCGGCCACCCGCCCTCGCTCGCGCATCGCATCATGGCGCTGGCCGAGCGCGCAGGCCCCGGGCGCGACGATGTCGGCGCGATCACGGCGGTGTTCACCGTGCTGGTCGCGGGCTCCGACATGGAAGAACCCGTGGCCGACATCCTGCGCGGGGTGCTTGACGGGCATGTGGTGATGGACCGCGCGATCGCCGAGCGCGGGCGGTTTCCGGCGATCGACGTGCTGCGCTCGGTCAGCCGCGCGCTGCCCCATTGCGCGAGCCCCGAGGAGAATGCCCGCATCGGCGAGGCGCGGCGCTGTCTGGGCGCCTATGACCGTGCCGAGATGATGATCCAGGCGGGGCTGTACGAGGCCGGGGCCGACCCGCTGGTGGATCGTGCCGTGGCCCTCTGGCCCGCGCTCGACGCCTTCGTGGCCGAGGATGCGGGCCAGGGCATAAGGGGGGCTTTCGCCCGCCTCGCCCGCGCGCTGGAGCCCCCGACCCCGACCGAGCCCGCCCGGCGCAAGGGCTGAGAGTCCGGGCCGGAGGGTCCGCGCAACACGCTGTCACGGCCACGCAGAGCCCCGCTGATGCAATGCGGCCGACTGTGCGAGGGGGGTCCGGGAAACAGGATCGCGCGACAATGGCAGCCTGCGGACCCTGATGGCGCGGGCAACCCCGGATGCGCGCGGGGCGGCGCAACCCTGTTTGCGACGCGGTGGCAGATGACCGTGCCGCGCGGACCTGCGGATCGCGAAACACCGCCGGCAGAGACGTCCCGCCCGGCCGCGCACGCAGCCGTCTGTTCGCGTCGGCGGGTCGATCGGCCTGCCTGCCCGCACACCACAAAAGCGCCCTCGGGCCGTGCGGGTGGGTGGGTGGGCACGGCCCGAGGGCGCTTTGCGTCTGCCGCGACCCAGCCGGACAGGTGTAGCAAATATCGCAGGCGGCGTGGGGGCCTGCCCCGTCGCGCGTGCCGCGCGACGCCCCCGGGATATTTGGGCAAGGCACCATACCAGCGAAGGGGGGCAGCGGCGCTGGGCGCGCGCGTCGCAAAGGGGCGCGGCAGGCCTCGAGCGTGCCGCGGGGACTGCGGGCTTGTGGCCGTCGGGGACGCAGGAACAATGCCACGTGCATCGCAAGCCGCCACGGCGTCGCGCAGCGGAAAGTCAACCGCTCCGAGCGCGCGTGGCGAAGCCCGTCCGCGCGCAGGAAAGCGCGATATGGCTGTCATCCGTACCCCCGCGCGGGTTCGCCCGGTTCCGGATACAGCCACGAGCTGCCCCCTCGGGGATCGCGACGCGCGCGCCTGCGCGCGCAGGCGCCGCCCTGAAGCTTTCGCGCCAGCAACCCAGGCCGCGCCCACGGTCATGCTCGGCGGTGCCCCCCCCCGCGTGACGTGATCGACGCAGGCGGGCAGGTGCTGCGGCCGGGGCGCACGGCCCGAAGGACAGGGATCGCGCCCCGCGCGCTCGTGACCATTGCCTGCGCGTCGCCCGGATGGATCCCATACCACGACGCCAGTGGCGTTCAGTCCGACCGGGTCCCGGGCTCCTGCCTGGCACGTGCAGAATAGCGTTGATACTCGCTTTGCAGCCAGTCGGTCGCGCAGCGATCAACCTCGGCGAGACGCGAACTGGACAGCTCGCGCACCCGCGCCGAGTGCATCAGCATGATGCGCCGCGCGACGGCCTGATGCCCGCGCGGGCTGTCGACAAACCGCTGCTCGGGGACCAGCGCCACGCTCGGGCTGCCCATCATCGCGAGGCTGTCATAGCTGCCCAGCGCCTTGTAGAGCGCCAGCGTGCACTGCGCGCGCGTGTCGCCGCACACGCTGGTGCAGGCGGCGCGCAGGGGCCGGGCCAGAGGGGCCTCGGCCAGCCAGTCGCGCAGCGCGTCGGCGGGGACACGCTCACTGGCGAAGCGGCGCATGGGGTGGCCACTCGGCAATTCGGCGGCCTCGGCCCGGGCCAGCGCGCGATCCGGGGTCAGATGCCGCAGGCTGTCGGGGAACCAGGGCTGAGCGATCACCTCGGGGGCGAAGCCGCGCTCGCGCCGGCTGGCCAGCACCAGCGCGGCCTCGCGGCTGGCACGGTCCTCGCCAGCCTCGGCGAAGCGGGCGATCATCTCGACATCCTCGGTCATCTGCCATTTCCGCAGATAGAGCTCCGCAAGCGGGCTCGCCTCGGCGGCGGCATGGATCCAGCTGCGCCCCGACAGCCCGCCGGGCTGGCGCAAGAGCGCGATCCGTTCGGCGCGGGGCAGCGCGGTCAGATGCGGCCCCTGCAGCGCAGCGGATTTGTCGATCAGCGCCAGCAGCATCTGCGCGGCCACCACCTCTTGCGCGGCGAGATCGGAAAGCGCGGGCAGCGCCTCTTGTTCATCGGCATCGAGCCACCGCTCGAGCGCGGCGACAAAACGCGAATCATCGCTGCCGGGGACGAGAAGCTCGGCCTGTGAGGGCGTCGCTATGTGCAAAAGCAGCGCCAGAAGCCAGCAAGACACGCCCCGAAACCACGACCGCGCGACCCTGCTCTGTGCTCTGCTGCGACTCACTCCCATGCGCCGAGTATGCAACTGCGTGCCGGGCGCAGCAAGCCTTGTCCCGGGGGGTCACCGGCTCATCATGCGCGCCGTCCGGCCTCGGCGCGCCGCCCGGTACGGGGCGAGATTGCCTGAACAATCGGTGCAGCAGCGAACGACTGTTTATGTAACGGAAACATTGCGCTTTGCCTGCCGCCCTGCGACGCGGGTCCCTATCTGCCCCCTTTGCCCGGCCCCCGCTTGACGGTAGACTCTGGGTCCAGAGGAGCAGCGCCCGATCATGACCGAGACCACTGACATTTTCGAAGAGATCGACCTGACCCGCGCCCGGACCGAGGCCGAATGGCTGGCGCGGCTGGACGAAATCGGCGACGCGCTGGGGGCGTTCACTCCGATGGGCGCGCATCATGCCGCGTTCTTCGCCGATGGCAACGACTCGCTGCTGGTGAGTTTCGAAGAGGTGCGCGACATTCGCGCCCGCGACGGTCAGCGCCCGATGGGGCTGGACATCGCCCGGCGGCATGGCTGGTCGAGCCTGACGCTGCTGGCACGCGCGCCGCGCTGGTATCGCGACGCCGAGGTGCTGGATTTCTTCGACGCGCAGATCGACGACGCGTTCTTCGACGCGTTTTCGCGCGTGCTGTTCTTCGGCGCCGGGATGGGCGGCTACGCGGCGTGCAGCTTCAGCCTGGCGGCGCCGGGCGCGACAGTTCTGGCCATCGCCCCGCAAGCCACGCTCGACCCCGAACTCGCGGCCTGGGAGCGCCGCTTCCGCTTTGCCCGGCGCTTCGATTTTCGCGCGCGTTTCGGTTATGCGCCCGCCATGCTCGAGGGGTCGCGCAACGCCTTTATCGTGCATGACCCGGCGCGGCGGGCGGATGCGATGCACGCCACGCTGTTCCGCCAGCCCTTTGTCACGCATTTGCGCCCCCCGCCGTTGGGCCGGTCGACGGCGGACGGGCTGGCGCGGCTGGGCGCGCTGGACATGCTGATCGAGATGGCCGCGCGCGGCCGGCTGACGCCGCTGCGCTTTCACGAACTGATGCGCAAGCGGCGCGCGGACCCGGCCTATCTCGACGCGCTGCTGCGTCGCACGGTGCGCAGGCGACGGCCCCGGCTGACCATGATCGCCGCGCAGGCGGCGCACGCGCTCCGCGCGCGGAAGGCAGCAGACGCGGCAAGGGCGCTGGAACCGCTGGAGTGAGACGACATCCAGCCGGTCACTGCGCAGCCGCACAAGTTTTCCCGACCCACGCGAAAGGACCGAAAGCGCCCTCGGGGCGTGCGGGGGCGGGTGGGTGGGCACGGCCCGAGGGCGCTTTCTGAGCGAAGCGTGCGAGAGCGATGCACCGAACCGATCGACCGGAAACGGGATCAAACCCCGCGACCGTGATTGGCGCTTGCCTGTGCAGGCGAAGATCACTAGTTTAGAATTATTCTAAAACAGTGCTCTCCATGATCGAACCGACCCTGCTTCTTGTCTTCATCGCCGCCCTGATCACCGCGCTGGCCACTGGCCTTGGCGCGCTGCCGCTGCTGGCGATGCGCGATGTCTCGAAACGCAGCCTCGCACTGGGCAACGCAGTGGCGGCGGGGCTGATGCTGGCCGCGACCTTCTCGCTGGTAGTCGAGGGGCTGGAGGTCGGTGCGGGCCGCACGATCCTGGGGCTGCTGCTGGGCCTGTCGGGCATCTGGTTTGCCAAGCGGTATTTCGATGGCCGCGAGGATGTCAGCGTTGCCAATGCCTCGGGCGCCGATGCGCTGAAAATCCTGCTGATCATGGGGGTGATGACCGTCCATTCGGCCGCCGAGGGGGTGGGCGTCGGTGTCGCCTATGGCGGCGGGCGCGAGCTGGGCGATTTCATCACCGTCGCGATTGCGCTGCACAATGTGCCCGAGGGGCTGGCCATCGCGCTGGTCATGGTGCCGCGCGGGGCCTCGGTCGGCAAGGCGGCGTGGTGGTCGATCCTGTCCTCGGCCCCGCAGCCGCTGCTGGCGGTGCCCGCCTTCGCCTTCGTGCTGGCCTTCGCGCCGGTGCTGCCGGTCGGGCTGGGGCTGGCGGCGGGCGCGATGCTGTGGATGATCTTTTCCGAACTGCTGCCCGAGGCGGGCGAGAGCGCCGACCACGCGACCATCGGCGTCTTCGTGACCCTGGCCTTCACCGCGATGCTGGGGGTGATGTTGCTGCTGGGCTGAGATCCGCCACCCCTGCCCGGTCACAGAAGCGTGCAGGCGGGCGCGCGCCTTCCCGCCGATGGGGGGGCATACCCCCCCTTTACCGCAGCCCCTGCATCACCCTATAAGGCCACGATGCTGCGCGCCCGGTTTCAGGGCCGCGATTTCTGACCCCACGGGATGCCCGCATGAACTTCTTCCCCAGCCTGTTCTCGTCCGACATGGCGATCGACCTCGGCACGGCCAACACGCTGGTCTATGTCAAGGGGCGCGGGATCATCCTCAATGAGCCTTCGGTCGTGGCCTATCACTCCAAGGACGGGCGCAAGGCGGTGCTGGCCGTGGGCGAGGATGCGAAGCTGATGCTGGGCCGCACGCCCGGCAGTATCGAAGCCATCCGCCCCATGCGCGACGGGGTGATCGCGGATTTCGATGTGGCCGAGGAGATGATCAAGCATTTCATCCGCAAGGTGCATCGCAACACTGTGTTTTCCAAGCCGAAAGTGATCGTCTGCGTGCCCTATGGCGCGACGCCGGTGGAGAAACGCGCGATCCGCCAGTCAGTGCTCTCGGCGGGGGCGCGGCGCGCGGGGCTGATCTCGGAGCCCATCGCGGCAGCCATCGGCGCGGGGATGCCGATCACCGACCCCACGGGCAGCATGGTCGTCGATATCGGCGGCGGGACCACCGAGGTCGCGGTGCTGTCGCTTGGCGATATCGTCTATGCGCGCTCGGTCCGGGTGGGTGGCGACCGCATGGACGAGGCCATCGTCAGTTTCCTGCGCCGCAATCAGAACCTGCTGATCGGCGAGTCGACCGCCGAGAAGATCAAATGCTCCATCGGCACGGCGCGGATGCCCGATGATGGCAAGGGCCGCTCGATGCTGGTGCGCGGGCGCGACCTGCTCAATGGCGTGCCGAAAGAAGCCGAGATCACGCAAGCCCAGGTCGCCGAGGCGCTGGCCGAGACAGTGACCACCATCTGCGAGGCGGTGATGATCGCGCTGGAAACAACGCCGCCCGATCTGGCCGCCGACATCGTCGACCGCGGCGTGATGCTGACGGGTGGCGGCGCGCTCTTGGGCGAGCTTGACCTTGCCCTGCGCGAGCAGACAGGGCTGAGCATCTCGGTCGCGGACGAGGCGCTGAATTGCGTGGCCGTCGGCACCGGCAAGGCGCTGGAATACGAGAAGCAACTGCGCCACGCGATTGATTACGAAAGCTGACGCAACAACCGGCAGGGTGTGACGCTTGGCGAGCAATCCACGGCAGGACCAGGATTTCATCCGCCCCGTCCGGCGCGTGCTGGTCGGTGTGCTGGTCACGACTCTGGTGCTGACTTTCCTTGTCTGGCGCATCGACAGCCCGCGGGTGGAGCAGTTCCGCATGGCGGTGATCGACCGCGTGGTGCCGTCCTTCGACTGGGCCATGCGGCCAGTGGCGCGCGCCGTGGCGATGGCGGAGAATTTCCGCTCTTACGCGCGGATCATCGAGCAGAATCAGGAACTGCGCCGCGAATTGCAGCAGATGCGGGCCTGGCGCGAGGCGGCGCTGCAGCTCGAGCAGCGCAATGCGCAGCTTCTCGACCTCAACCAGGTGCGGCTTGACCCGCAACTGACCCATGTGACCGGGGTGGTGATGGCCGATAGCGGCTCGCCCTTTCGCAAATCGGTGCTCTTGAACGTGGGCGCGCGCGACGGGGTGCAGGATGGCTGGGCGGTGATGGACGGGCTTGGGCTTGCCGGGCGGATCGCGGGGGTGGGCAACCGGACTTCGCGCGTGGTGCTCCTCAACGACACGACCAGCGCGCTGCCCGTGGTGATCCAGCCCTCGGGGCAGCGGGCGATGCTGGTGGGCGACACCTCGGCCTTTCCGCTGATGGAATTCATCGAATCGCCCGACGAGGTGCGCCCCGGCGACCGGGTGATCAGTTCCGACGATGGCGGTGTGTTCCCGGCGGGGCTGCTGGTGGGCGAGGTCGTGCAGACCCGCGACCGGCGGCTGCGCGTGCGCATCGCCGCCGATTACGGGCGGCTGGAATTCCTGCGCGTGCTGCGCTCGCAACCGCGCGAGCGGATCACCGACACTGGCGGGCTGGTGGCACCGCTGCGCAGCCTCGGCGATCTGGTGGACGAGGATGTGGCCGAGGACGCCGACCTTGCCCCCGACCCGGTTCCCGACCCTGCCCCCGAGTTGCCCGGCGATGGTTGAGCGGCGCCAGACCAAGCGGCTGGTCTATGTCGCGCTGTTCCTGGGCATCGCGGCGCTGGTGACCTTCTACCGGCTGCTGCCGCTGGGCGGCTATGGCCCCGGCACCGGGCTCGACATGGAAGGGACCACCGACATCGCCCACGGGCTGCGGCTGCGCGACCTGCCGCCGCCCGACCTGCTGTTGTGCCTGACCATCGCCTGGGGGGCGCGCCGCCCCGACCTGCTGCCCGCCCCCGTCATCGCGGGCTATTTCCTGCTCGAGGATATCCTGATGCTGCGCCCGCCGGGGTTGTGGGCGGCGCTGGTGCTGGTGGGCAGCGAATGGGTGCGCGCCCGGGTCGAGCGGTTCCGCGACAATGCCTTCTGGATGGAATATCTGATCGTGGTGGTGCTGCTGCTCGCCCTGTTTCTGGCCAACCGCGCGGTGCTCGCGATTGTGATGGTGCCCCAGGTGCCGCTCGACTTGAGCTTTTTGCAATATCTCGCCACTGTGGCAGCATATCCGCTGGTCGTGGCCGCATCGCATTACGTGTTCGGCCTGCGCAAGCCTGCGACCGGCGAAGTGGATGCATTGGGACAGCGGTTGTGAAGCGGACCGAGCGAGAGAAGGCGATCAGCCAGCGCACCATCTCGCGGCGCGCGCTGCTTTTGGGCGGCGTGAAGCTGGGCGTGGCGGGCACGCTGTTCTGGCGGCTGCGCGACATGCAGCTCAACCAGTCCGAGCAGTTCCACCTGCTGGCCGAGGAAAACCGCATCAACCTGCGCCTGCTGCCCCCGGTGCGCGGGCTGATCCTCGACCGCAACGGCGTGCTGCTGGCGGGCAATGAACAGAATTACCGCGTCGTGATGAAGCGCGACGACGCCGGCGATATCGACCTGGTGCTGGCGCGTCTCGCGCAACTCATCCCGCTGAGCGAGGATGACATCGCCCGCGCCCATCACGACATGATGCGCAACCGCCCCTTCGTGCCCGTCACCGTGGCCGAACGCCTGTCCTGGGACGAGATCAGCCGCGTTGCCGCCAACGCCCCGGCCCTGCCTGGTGTCACCCCCGAAATGGGCCTGTCGCGCCATTACCCGTTGCAGGAGGACACGGCGCATGTGGTGGGCTATGTCGGCCCGGTGTCAGAGGCCGATCTGGCCGCGCTCGAGGCCCCCGACCCGGTGCTGATGATCCCGCGCTTCCAGATCGGCAAGAGCGGGGTCGAGCGGATGCACGAGGACCATCTGCGCGGCCGCGCGGGCTCGCAGCGGGTCGAGGTGAACGCCGTGGGCCGCGTGATGCGCGAACTGGACCGGGTCGAGGGCACGCCGGGCGGCAACCTGCACCTGACCATCGACGCGAAGCTGCAGAACTACGCGCTGGAACGGCTGCACGGGCACAGCGCCGCCGCCGTGGTGATGGATGTCGAGAGCGGCGAGATCCTGGCGCTGGCCTCGGCGCCGAGTTTCGACGCCAATCTTTTCGTGCGCGGAATCTCCTCTTCCGATTTCAGCGGATTGCTCGATAACGAATATCGCCCGCTGGTGAACAAGACCGTGCAGGGCCTTTACCCGCCGGGCTCGACCTTCAAGATGGTCACGGCGCTGGCGGCACTCGAGGATGGGGCGACGGATGGGCAGGAACGGGTGTTCTGCCCCGGCCATATGGACATTTCCGGCCACCGCTTCCACTGCTGGCGGCGCGGCGGGCATGGGCGAGTGAACATGACCTCGGCACTGTCGGAAAGCTGCGACGTCTATTTCTACGAGATGGCGCAGCGCTGCGGCATCGACAAGATCAACGCAATGTCGACGCGGCTGGGGCTGGGCGTCCGCTACGACCTGCCGATCACCTCGGTCTCGGCAGGGCTGAACCCCTCGCGCGAGTGGAAGCAGCGCAACCGCAACGAGGCCTGGCGCATCGGCGACACGGTCAATGCCTCGATCGGGCAGGGTTTCGTGCTGACCTCGCCCCTGCAACTGGCGGTGATGACGGCGCGGCTGGCGACCAACAAGGCCGTTCTGCCGCGCCTGCTGCGCGACCCGTCCGAGCAGGCCGAACAGGTGGCGGCCGATCTCGACCTGCGGCCCGAATGGCTGCGGCTGATCCGGCGCGGCATGGCCGACACGGTGAATGACGCGCGCGGCACGGCCTATTCCTCGCGCGTGGTGGCGGATGGTCAGGCGATGGCGGGCAAGACCGGCACCAGCCAGGTCTTCTCGATCACCCGCGCCGAGCGCGAGGCCGGTATCCGGCGGCAGGAGGATCTGCCCTGGAACCGGCGCAACCACGCGCTGTTCGTCAATTACGCGCCGATGGACAACCCCAGGGTCGCGGTGGCCGTGGTGGTCGAGCATGGTGGCGGCGGGTCCTCCGCCGCGGCCCCCATCGGGCGCGACATCACGCTCGCCGCGCTCAACGGGGGCAGCGTCCCGCCACTTGCGGCCTACCCCGCCCCGCAGCGCAACCGGATCCGCGCCGAGCAACTGGAACTCGAGGAACGCCTGCGCCCGGCCGAGGCCATGCGGATCAGCCGCGCATGAGCTATCTTGAATACAACACCAAACGAATGCCCGCAGGGCTGGCCAAGGTGCTCTACCTCAACTGGCCGCTGGTCGCGCTTCTGATCGCCGTGGCGGCTTACGGCTTCGTGATGCTCTACTCGATCGCGGGCGGCAATGCCGCGCTCTGGGCCGAGCCGCAGATCAGGCGCTTCGCAGCCGGCCTCGCGATCATGTTCATCATCGCCTTCGTGCCGATCTGGTTCTGGCGATCGGTGGCGGGGGTGGCCTATGCCGCGACCATCGTGCTGTTGCTGGGGGTGGAATTCTTCGGCACGGTCGGCATGGGGGCGAAACGCTGGCTGGTGATCGGGCCGCTTCGGATGCAGCCCTCGGAACTGGCCAAGGTCACGACCATCATGGCGCTTGCGGCCTATTACGACCTGCTGGACATGAAGCGGATCTCGCGCCCCTTCTGGGTGCTGCTGGCGGCCCTGATCGCCTTCATCCCCGCAGCGCTGGTGCTGCGCCAACCCGATCTGGGCACGGCAATGCTGATCCTGCTGGGCGGCGGCGTGGTGATCTTTGCCGCCGGGGTCCATTGGGGGTATTTCGCGGGGCTTATCGGCAGTGGGGCAGCGCTGGTCACGGCGGTTCTTCAGTCGCGTGGGACCGAGTGGCAGATCCTCAAGGACTACCAGTATCGCCGCATCGATTCCTTCCTCGACCCGACGCTCGACCCGCTGGGCGCGGGATACCACGTCAACCAGTCGATGATCGCGCTGGGCTCTGGCGGCTGGTCGGGGCGCGGCTTCATGGAGGGTACACAGGCGCGGCTGAACTTCCTGCCCGAGAAGCATACCGATTTCATCTTCACCACCGTGGCCGAGGAATTCGGCTTTGTCGGCGCCTCGTCGCTGCTGATCCTCTATATGCTGGTGATCGGGGTGTGCCTGCTGACGGCCTTCAACACCACCAACCGTTTCGCAGCACTGGTCACGCTGGGGGTGGCGGGCACGTTCTTCCTGTATTTCGCGGTCAACATGGCGATGGTGATGGGGCTCGCACCGGTCGTGGGCGTGCCGCTGCCGCTGGTCTCTTACGGCGGCTCGGCGATGATCGTGCTGATGGTGGGCTTCGGGCTGGTGCAATCGGCGCATATCCACCGCGCGCGGCTGCCGTCATGAGCCTGACGCTGCTGTTCGCCGCCGGTCCCGGCACGCTGGACGCCTACCGCGCGCCCCTAGAGGCCGCGCTGAAGGCCGAGGGGCTGGCGGCAGACCTCACCGACAGCGCCGCGCCCGAGACAGTGGATTACATCATCTACGCGCCCGCCAGCCCCTTGCAGGATTTCACGCCCTTTACCCGCGCCAAGGCGGTGCTGTCGCTCTGGGCGGGGGTCGAGCGGATCGTCGCGAACCGCACGCTGACGCAACCGCTCGCGCGGATGGTCGACCCGGCGTTGACACAAGGAATGGTCGAATATGTGTGCGGCCATGTGCTGCGCTATCATCTGGGCATGGACGCGCATATCACCGCCGCCCCCGGCGACTGGGCGACGCACGCACCGCCGCTCGCATCGGAACGGACGGTCGGGCTGCTGGGCCTCGGGGCGTTGGGCAGTGCCTGCGCGCAGGCGCTGGCGGGCCTGGGGTTCCGTGTGGCGGGCTGGTCGGCGCGGCCCAAGACGCTGGATGGGATTGCCTGCGCCGATGGCGAAAGCGGGTTGAAGACCGTCCTGCAAGCCTCGGAAATCCTTGTGACGCTTTTGCCGGACACCCCGCAGACGACGAACCTGCTCGACGCCGAGACACTGGCGCTGTTGCCAAGGGGCGCGCGGATCATCAACCCCGGGCGGGGCACGGTGATCGACGATGCCGCGCTCATTGCCGCGCTGGATGCCGGGCAGATCGGCCATGCCACGCTTGACGTGTTCCGCACCGAGCCGCTGCCCGTCGCGCACCCGTTCTGGCACCACCCGCGCGTGACCGTGACCCCGCATATCGCCGCCGCCACCCGCGCCGAAAGCGCGGCGCGCGTGCTCGCGCGCAACATCGCACGGGTCGAGGCGGGCGCGCCGCTTCTGCACGAAGTGGCGCGCGACCGGGGGTATTGAGGCCCCGCCCACCCCCACATCGCAGCCGCCATGCGCCATGCACGCGCGCGAGAGCAGCCATCTGCATCCGCACGCTCGGGACTGGCACGCGCAAAGCGCCCTCGGGCCGTGCCCACCCACCCACCCCGCACGTCCCGAGGGCGCTTTCGGCAGATAACGCTGACCGACTCGGGCGGCAGAGATGTGATGCGCCATCGCCCCCGGCGGAGCCTCGCAGTCCCGCCCGGTTGCCCGAAGCGCTGCGCCCGCTGCCATCGGCCCGGACGCTGTGCCGTGAAGATCGCCGCCAGCCGCATGGCCGAGCGACCATCGGCTCGGCGACATTGCGCGCATTGTGGCGCTCTGTGCCGGTGGGCATGCCGGGGACAGTCGGTGTCATGACATGGATCAATACTCCATGGCGGCGAACCGCGCTAAACTCTGCCAATGCCAAACGACATTCGCCCTCTGCCGGTTTTCAGGACCGAGGCTGTCACCCGGGTCTATCGGACCGGGATGGTCGAGGTCTGGGCGCTGCGCGGGGTCGATCTGTCGCTCGCCGAGGGCGAGATGGTCGTGCTGCTTGGCGCCTCGGGCTCGGGCAAATCGACGCTGGTCAACATCCTCGGCGGGCTCGATCTGCCCTCTGGCGGGCGGGTCTACTTCCGCGACCGCGATCTCAGACGCGCCAGCGACCGCGATCTGACGCGATTCCGGCGCGATCATGTGGGCTTCGTGTTCCAGTTCTACAATCTGGTCCCCAGCCTGACCGCGCGCGAGAATGTGGCGCTTGTGACCGAAATCGCCGCAGACCCCATGACCCCGCAGGAAGCGCTTGACCGGGTCGGGCTTGCGCATCGGATGGACCATTTCCCGGCCGAGCTCTCGGGTGGCGAGCAACAGCGCGTCGCCATCGCCCGCGCCATCGCCAAGCGCCCCGATGTGCTGTTGTGTGACGAGCCCACGGGCGCGCTCGACAGCAAGACCGGCATTCAGGTGCTCGAGGCGCTGCATGAGGTCAATCGCGACCTGGGGACCGCGACCGTGCTAATCACGCATAACGCCAGCATTCAGCGCATCGCGCATCGGGTCGTGGTGCTGGCCGATGGGCGCATCACGCGCGACGAGGTGAACGCCGCGCGCGTGCTGCCCGGTGAGGTGAGCTGGTGAGGGCGCTCGACCGCAAGATGCTGCGCGATCTGCGCCGGATCTGGGCGCAGTCGCTGGCCATCGCGCTGGTGCTGGGCTGCGGGGTGATGGTGCTGGTCGGCGCGCAGGCCACGCAGGCCACGCTGGTCACGACACAGGCCGCCTATTACGAGCGCCATCGTTTCGCCGATATCTTCGCGGGCGCCACCCGCGCGCCCGAGGGTATCGTGGAGGCGGCGCGTCTGATCCCCGGTGTCGCGCAGGCCGAGGGGCGAATCAGCTTTCAGGCGGTGCTCGATATCGACGGCATGGAAGAGCCCGCGACGGGGCAGATCCTCTCGTTGCCCGCCACAGGGCCCGAGTTGAACCTGCCGCTCCTGCGCCTCGGCCGCCTGCCGGACCCCGACCGCGCGGGTGAGGTGGCGCTGGCCGAGCCGTTCGCCGAAACCCACGGCCTGACCCCCGGCAGCCGCTTTCGCGGCGTGCTGAACGGGCAGTTGCGCGAACTGGCCGTGACCGGCTGGGTGCTCAGCCCCGAATTCATCTACACCATGCCCCCCGGCGCGATGATGCCCGATGACCGCCGCTATGGGCTGATCTGGATGAACGCCGACGCGGCCGCCGCCGCGATGGACATGAGCGGCGCGGTCAATGACATCACCCTGCGCCTGACGCGCGATGCCGACGAACGCGCGGTGATCGCGGCACTCGACCAGTTGCTCGACCCCTATGGCGGGACTGGCGCGCATGGGCGCGACCGGCAGGTGTCGCATGCGTTTCTCGATGGCGAACTCAGCCAGCTTGGCGCCATGGCCGCCTATCTGCCGCCCATATTCCTGATCGTGGCGGCCTTTCTGGTCAATATGGTGCTGGGGCGGCTGATCGCGATGGAGCGCGCGCAGATCGGGCTGATGAAGGCGCTGGGCTATGGGCGACGCGAAATCGCGAGCCATTATCTGATGCTCGCAGGGCTGATCGGGGTGGTCGGTGTGGGACTGGGCTGGGCGTTCGGCTGGTGGATCGCCGACGCGATGATCGGGCTCTATGGCGATTTCTTCCGATTCCCCTTCATCATCCGCGAATGGGGCGCGCAGGCGCTGGTGATCTCGGCGGTGCTGGGCCTTGCCACCGTTGCCCTGGGCGGGCTGCGCGCGGTCTGGGCCTCGCTCAAGCTGCCGCCGGCCGAGGCCATGCAACCGCCCGCGCCGCCGCGCTTCAGCCGCGGCATCGCCGACCGGGCGCTGACCCGCTTTCGCTTCCGCCAGACCACGATGATGATCTTCCGCTCGATCCTGCGCTGGCCCGGCCGCGCGGCGATCACGCTTTTCGGCGTCGCGGCCTCGGTCGGCGTGCTGGTGATGAGCTATTTCATTTTCGATGCGGTCGAACGGCTGGGCGACAGTGTCTTCCAGCAGGCCAATCGCCAGCATGTGACGCTGATGCTGTCGAACGCGCAGACCGACCGGGCCGTGCAGGACGCGCTTTCGCTGCCCGGCGTGCTGGGGGCCGAGGGCGCCTATGCCGTCCCGGTACGCGCGTCCAACGGCCATCGCGACCGGCTGACCGCGTTGCAGGGCCATTTCCCGGGCGCGGAACTCGCGCGGCTGGTCGATGATGCGGGGCGCGTGGTCACGCCGCCGCGCGACGGGGGGGTGCTGCCCGAGATGCTCGCCCGCGCGCTGGATATCCGCGTGGGCGAGAGGCTCACGCTCGAGATGCTGAGCGCGCCGCGCATCACCCTGCAGATGCCGGTGGTGGAGATCATCGCACAGGGCATGGGGCAAGAGGCGCATATCGCCGCCGAGGCGCTTTTCGCCGCGATGGACAGTGGACCGCAGGTCAACATGATCCATCTGGCCGTGCAATCCGACCGCATGGCCGATCTGAACGACGCCATCAAGACCACGCCCAGGATCGGCGGGCTGCTGGACTGGGCCGAGGTACGGCGCCAGTTCGACGCCACACTCAGCGACAATCTGCTCACCATGGTGGGCATCTACACGCTGATCGGGGTGCTGATCGCGATCGGGGTCGTCTATAATGCCGCCCGCATCCAGCTGGCCGAACGCAGCTATGAGCTGGCAAGCCTGCGCGTGCTGGGCTTCAGCCGCGCCGAGGTGGGCTATGTGCTGGTGGGCGAGATCATGCTCTTGACGCTGGTAGCCATCCCGCTCGGCTGGGTGGTGGGCTACGGGCTGGCGCTGGGGCTGGTCGATGCGATGTCGACCGACATGTTCCAGATCCCGTTCCACATCACCCGCCGGACCTTCGCGCTGGCTGCCCTTGCGGTGTTCCTCGCCGCACTGGGCTCGGTCTTGATGGTGCGGCGCAGACTGGACCGGGTGGATCTGGCAACAGCGCTCAAGGCGCGCGAGTGAAGGAGGGGAAGACCGTGAGCATGATGCGCAAACTGGGTCTGGGGGCTGCGGCCGCGGCACTTGTCGCCGCGCTCGTCTGGGGGCTCTGGCCGCAGCCGATGCCGGTCGATCTGGCGCCGGTGACACGCGGCCCCATGCAGGGCACGATCACCGCACAGGGCGTGACCCGCGCGCGCAACCCCCATGCGATCACCGCGCCCATCACCGGCGCGGCTACCCGCTCGCCGGTCGAGGTGGGCGACCGGGTCACGGCGGACGAAACGGTCGTGGCCGTCATTCGCCCCGCCGACCCGGCTCTGATGGATGCCCGCACCCGCGCACAGGCCGAAGCCGCCGTGGCCGAGGCAGAGGCGGCTGTCGGCGTGGCCGAAAGCAATCTGAGCCAGGCCGAAAGCGCGCTCGACCACTCCACCCGGCAGCTAGAGCGCAGCCGCACGCTGGCTGATCGCGGCACGATCCCGCAACGGATGCTCGAGGATATCGAGGCCGCGCATCTTTCCGCGCAGCAGGCCCGCGAGGTCGCGCGCGCACAGCTCGAGTTGAACCGCGCCGCCCTCGCGCGGGCCGAGGCGCAGATGCTCGGCCCGCAGCCGATGTTCGCGCCCGAGGACGGGGCGGATGCGTGCTGCGTGCAGATCCTCGCGCCACAAAGCGGCATCGTGCTTGCGGTCAGCGACCAGAGCGCGCGGCTGGTGCAGGCTGGCAGCCCGCTTCTGACCATCGGCAATCTCGACGAGATGGAAATCGAGCTTGACCTGCTCTCGACCGATGCCGTGCAGGTGCCGCCCGGCGCGCGCGCGATTGTGGAGCGCTGGGGCGGCGATGGCACGCTCGAGGCGCGGTTGCGACGCATCGACCCGGCGGCCTACACGCGCGTCTCGGCGCTGGGAATAGAGGAACAGCGCGTGCGCCTGCGGCTGGACGTGCTGACCCCGCCCGAGGCGCGCGTCGGGCTGGGTGACGGGTTCCGCGTCCATGTGCGGTTGATCATTTGGGACGCCGAAGACCTTGTTCAGGTCCCCCAGGCCGCCTTGTTCCGTGATGGCGACAGTTGGGCGGTCTTTGTCCGCGAAGGCGACAGGGCACGCCAACAGGCTGTGGAAATCGGGCGGCAGGCGGCAGGTCACGCCGAAGTGCGCGCCGGGTTGCCGGAGGGCGCGCAGGTGGTGCTTTTTCCCTCCAGCACCCTGACCGAGGGCGCACGGATCGTCGCCCGGGATGCACGCGGCGG
>PXES01000148.1 GCA_003564655.1 Paracoccaceae bacterium | reverse complement strand
TTTTATGATGACCGCCTGCTGGGCCTGCCAGTGCCGCTGTGGATCGTGGTGGCGGCATTCCTGGCCTGCGTGATCTATCTCAATCGGACCGTGGCCGGGTATGAACTTTTCGCGCTCGGCGCCAATCCGGCGGCGGCGGCGCTGTCGGGGGTGCCGGTCAAGCGGCGCAAGATCACGGTCTTCGTCATCATGGGTGCGCTGGTCGCCATCGCCGCCTGCCTGAGTGCGGCGCGGCTGGGCAGCGGCGCGCCCGGATCAGTGCCGGCGCTGACGCTTGATGCGATTGCCGCCGTCATCATCGGGGGTGCGAGCCTTTTCGGGGGCCGCGCCTTTGTCGGGCGCACGCTGATGGGGGCGGCGTTGATCGCCGTGCTCAACAACGGCATGGTGCTGCTGAACGTCAATATCGACGCGCAATACATCATCAAGGGGCTGATCATCCTTCTGGCCGTGGTGTTGGAACGGCTGGCGGCGGGTGGACGATGAGCGGTGCGGCGATGCGCAGCCGCGCCACTGCGCGAATGGCCGATCTGGGACTGGCGCTCGCGCTGGTGGTCATCGTCACGGCGCTGCTGATCCTCAGCCCGGCCTTCCGCGACCCGGCCAATCTGATCGGTATTGGTCGTCAGGTGGCGATCCTTGGCATCGCGGCGGCAGCGATGACCTTTGTGATCTTGATGGGCGAGATCGACCTGAGCGTGGGCGCAGTCGCCTCGGCCGCGGCAGTGGTCACGGCGCTGGCGCTGGCGCAGGGATGGGGAGTCTGGGCGATCCCGATCGCAGTGGCCGTGGGCACGGCCTTCGGGCTGCTGAACGGAGTGCTGGTGGTTGCGCTCGGGGTCCCGGCCTTCATCGCCACGCTCGTCAGTTTCTTTCTGGCGCAGGGTGTGGCGCTGACGCTGACCGGCGGGCAGACGATCCTGTTCGCGGCGGACTGGTTCCGGTCGCTCTTTGCCACCGGCAGTTTTCTCGGCCAGCGCGCCGCCTTCTGGTGGCTGGTGGCAGTGTTCGTGCTGATGGGCTGGCTGCTGGCGCGCACACGCTTTGGCGCGCAGGTTCGGGCCATTGGCGGCGATGCCGAGGCCAGTTCCATGCTGGGCCTGCCCGTGGCGCGCGTGAAACTGCTGGTCTTCACCTTGACCGGCGCGCTGATGGGGCTGGTGGGCATGATCCTGATCGCGCGTATCGGCAATGCCCGTGCGGACGGTGCCATCGGGCTCGAGTTCGACGCCATCGCGGCGGCGGTCATCGGCGGCACGCGGCTGGGCGGGGGCTACGGATCAATCCCGCGCACGGCGCTGGGGGTGCTGCTGATCGGGGTGCTGAACAACGGGCTGGCCATCATGAATGTGGATTTCAACACCCAGCAGGTGATCAAGGGCGCGCTGGTCATTGCTGTCGTCCTGATCGACCGCTGGGCACGTGGCAAGGGGGAAACGACATGAGCGAGCTGATTGCAGGAGCGCTGGAACACCTGTCCGGCGAAATGAGCTTTACCGAAGGGCCAGTGTGGGTCGCCGAGCATGGATGCTTGCTCTTCACCGACATCCCCGGGAATGCAATCATGCGCTGGACGGACAGCGCGAGGCTGTCGGTCTGGTGCGACAATGCCCATTTCGCGATCGGGCTGACGCGCGACCGCGAGGGGCGGATCATCGCCTGCGAGCATTCGACCCGCACACTCTCGGCCCTGACACTGGGGCCGGACGGCGCGCTGGCGGACCGTGAGGTGCTGGCGCGCGCATATGCGGGGCGCGTCCTCAATTCCACCAATGACGTGATCTGCGCGAGCGACGGGAAGATCCTCTTCACCGACCCGCCCTTTGGCGTACGGAATCTCGAGGGCGCGCTGCATGGCTACCAGCAGGCGCAGGAGTTGGCGGGGGCGTGGGTCTTTGCCGTGGGGCCGGATGCGGAGCGCCCGCAGCCCGTGTGCCAGGACATCTACCGCCCCAACGGGCTGTGCCTGTCGCCCGACGAAAAGACGCTCTATGTCTCGGATTCATCGGAGCGCCATCACAAGGTGGTCGCCCTCGATGTCGGCCCCGGCTGGCATGTGTCCAACCTGCGCGATCTGGCCGTGATGCCCGTCGGCGTGCCGGACGGAATGCGCGTGGACGAAGACGGCAATCTGTGGGTCGCGGGCGGTGACGGGGTCTACATCTTCGCCCCCGATGGTGCGCAGGTCGGCCATGTGGCAGTGCCCGAGATGGTGACCAACATCGAATGGGGCGGCGCTGATCTGTCACAGCTCTACATCACAGCGACCAAATCGCTCTACCGCGTGCAGACGCACACCCGCTCCGGACGCGCCTGGTAACCCGCCTCCGGGCCCTGTCCGCGCGTGCTCTGAAGGGCTTGGAAAAGCGCCCTCGGGGCGTGCGGGTGGGTGGGTGGGGCACGGCCCGAGGGCGCTTTCGCACGCGCCCCGCAGCGCAGCACATCCGCGCGCGCGCACACAAAGATTACCCGGACATTCGCACGAAACCGGCTTCAGGCAAAGGCGGGCATCTCGGCATCCCCGCGCACCATCACCGGCAGACGCTCCAGCGGGCAGGACACAGTGACCCATTGGCCGCCCTTGTACCGCGTCCCCTCCCATGCGCAGCGCCAGTCCGCCCCTTCGGGCAGCCAGACCTTGCGGCTGGCCGCGCCTGCCTCCAGCACAGGCGCAACCATAAGATCCGGGCCGAGCATGTAGGCATCATGCACATTCACCGCCTGCGGGTCATGCGGGAAATCGACCATCAGCGGGCGCATGAGCGGCAAGCCGGTATCCTGCGCCTCTTGCATGAGGCGGCGCAGATAGGGGCGCAGCCGTTCGCGCAGATGCAGGTAGCGGGTCAGGATCGCCTCGACCTCTGGCCCGAAGCTCCAGACCTCGTTGTCCGCCCCGCCAAAACTGAATTCATGCCCGAAACGCGGGTCGCGCGCCGTGTCCTGCCGGAAGCCGTGCAGGCGGAAGACCGGACAGAACGCGCCCCACTGAAACCAGCGTACCAGCAGTTCGCGAAACGCCGGGTCGCCGATATCGCCGCCCTTGAACCCGCCGATATCGGTCGTCCACCAGCTAATGCCGGACAACGCCATGTTCAGCCCTGCCGTCAATTGACGCCGCAGATCGGCAAAGGTCGATTTCACATCGCCCGACCACAGCACCACGGGAAAACGCTGCGACCCCGCCCAGCCCGAACGTGACAGCAGAATGCCATCAGTGATGCCATCTGCGGCGAAAGCGTCGGCGTAGCCCTGATGGTGCAGGAAGGGGTAGGCATTGGCCACATCGCGACCATCCCCGGCATGAAAGCGCAGGTTGTCGGGGTGAAAGGGATACATCTCGGGCTCGTTCGCATCCAGCCAGAAGGCGCGGATGCCGTGGCGCGCATAGCCCGCGCGCACGCGGTCCCAGTGAAAGGCGCGTGCCTCGGGGTTGGTGGCGTCATAGAAGCGCAAGGGGTTCATGCCGTCGGGTTCGCGGTCGTAGAAGATCGAGCCATCCATCGCCCCGCGCGCGCTCTCGACCAGCCAGCCGTTCTGCACGAAGGCACCATAAGTCTCGGCATTGGCATTGACCGTGGGCCAGACCGAGACCATCGGCGTGATCCCCATCTCGCGCAACTCTGCCACCATGGCCGTGGGGTCGGGGAACTCCTCGGCGCGGAATTTCCATTCGCCCATCTTCGTCCAGTGAAAGAAATCGATCACCAGCACGTCGAGCGGCAACCCGCGCGCCTTATGCTCGCGCGCGACGCGCAGCACTTCGTCCTGCGTCTCGTAGCGCAGCTTGCATTGCCAGAAGCCCAGCGTGTAGTCGGGCAATTCGGGCGGGCGACCGGTCAGCGCCGTGTAATCTTGCAGGATGTCGCTCGGGGTTTCGCCCGCGATCACGACATATTCCAGTTGCGTGATCGCCTCGGCCACCCACAGCGTGCGGTTCTCGGCCAGTTCCAGCCGCCCCACCCCGGGTGTGTTCCACAAAAGCCCGTATCCGCGCGATGACAGAAGGAAGGGAATGCTGATCTCGGTGTTTTTCTGGTGCAGGTCGATCACGCAGCCCTTCAGGTCGAACCGGCCGTGCTGATGCTGGCCCATGCCGAAGAAGCGCTCGCCCTCCTGCGCCTGAAACCGGTTTTCCAGCGACCAGAGCGCCCCGCCCTGCGCCGACCAGTGGCGGGGTCCCGGCCAAAGGATATGGGGCATATCCTCGACCAGCAATTCGCGCCCGGTGGCGGCATCGGTGAAGCGCAGTTCCAGCGATGGCCCCATCCCACGTGCAACCACCCGGATCTCGGCGCAGGTGCGGCCGTTCACCAGACATGCGCTTTCCGCCTGTGCATCGATCCGCGGCGCACCCGCCGTAAGGTCGGGCAAGAGTGCGCTGGGGCGATCCTCGGCCCAGCTTGCATTGCGCGTGATCCGCACGCGGCAACC
>PXES01000340.1 GCA_003564655.1 Paracoccaceae bacterium | reverse complement strand
GGCCCTTGCGCAGGCGCATTCGCCCATCCCCTTCGGCCCGCTGCGGCTGCGGTCGATCGACGGATTTCTCGCAATCATTCCCCAGGACCCGCCCCCCGCGCTCGATGCGTTGGCCGCGCAGATCGTCCGCGCCCTCGATCCGTTTCGCGCGCCTGCCGAGGCCGGTGAACTGGCGCGCCGTCGCGCCGCCGGGCTGAGTAAGCGGCAGGAGGCGCTGTTGCAGCAATGGGGCTATCCTTACGTGATGGAGGAGTTTCGTTTTCACATCACCCTGACTGGTCGACTGACGCAAACGCAGACCCCCGAAGTTCTGTGCGCTGCGCGGGACTGGTTCGCCCCTGCCCTTGCGCCGCCGCACGCGCTCGACGCGCTGTACGTCTTTGGCGAGGATGCGACCGGGCAATTCCGACATGTCAGGCGTTTTCCCATGAGCGGCTGATCACGATCCCGGCGCAGGTGCTTCAGGATCGTGCGCACCCCTGTTCCCTTAAGCGAAATGCAATATGGTGTGAGGGACCTGCCAGCACGGTCTGGACCCAATGCGACCGGAATGAGGAAGGCGACATGCAAACACGCCCGCTGCGGCTGACCGGCGCCCCGTGCCTGCGCGACGGTGTGCTGGCAGATACCGATCTGACCCTTGCCGAGGGGCGGATCACTGACGCATCACCCGGCGCGCAGGAGATCGACCTGTCCGGCTACTGGCTGCTGCCCGGTATCGTCGATCTGCATGGCGACGGATTCGAGCGCCATATCCGCCCGCGCCCCGGCACCCCCTTCGAGAAGACCCGCGCGCTGCAACTTGCCGATGCAGAGCTTGCCAGCAATGGCGTGACCACTGCCTGGTTCGCACAAAGCTGGTCATGGGAAGGCGGCGCCCGCGCCCCGGAAGAGGCGGTGGCGCTTCTGGATGCACGGCGCGAGATCGCGCGCCGCCTGCTGACCGATATCCGCATCCAGTTGCGGTTCGAGACGCATCTGCCCGAGGACCACGCCGCGCTGATGCGGGTCGTGCGCGCCTATCATCTCGATTTTCTTGTGTTCAACAATCACCTGCCCGAGGCCGCCGAGATCGCCGAGACGAAGCCAGCGCGCTTCGCGGGCTGGGCGGCGCTGAACGGCTACCTGCCCGAGGAGTTGCTGGCCATCGTGCGCGCGGCCCAGAAGGCCGGGCCGCAGGTGCCTGACTTTCTGGCCGCGATTGCCGCCGATCTGCGCGAGGCGGGGGTGCGCATGGGCTCGCATGACGATGGCGATGCTCAGACACGCGCCTTCTTTCGCGGCCTCGGCGCGACGATCTGCGAATTCCCGACCGCGCGCGCCGCGGCCGAAGCTGCCTGCCGTGCCAGCGAGCCAGTGCTGATGGGGGCACCGAACATTGTGCGCGGCGGATCGCAATCGGGCAATATCGCGGCGATGGAACTGCTCGAGGAGGGCCTCGTGAGCGCGCTGGTCTCGGACTACTACGTCCCGGCGCTCTTGCAGGCCGCCTGGGTTATCGCAGATGCGCGCGTGCAGTCCTTCGCGCAGGCGTGGGAGATGATCTCGACCCGCCCCGCCGCGATCATGGGGCTGGCGGATCGTGGGTGCCTTGTCCCCGGCCAGCGCGCCGATCTGGTCGTGCTGAACCCCGAAACCCGCCGGATCGAGGCGACGCTGGTGCAGGGGCGGATCGCCTTTGCCAGCGGGCTTGCCGCAAAGCGGATGCTGCAAGCCGCCGTGCCGTTGACCGCGGCGGCGCAGTAAATCGCGCTTGCGCCACGCCCGGCAGTTCGTCGCGTGCGCCACGGGAAATCATTCAAGATTATTTCGCATGTGAAGTGTTGACCTTCCCTGCGCCGACCCCCTACCCTTGTGCGAGTCAGTCGTCTGACGCGAAATAACAAGCAAGGGGAGCGTAACGTGACACCGAAATCCGTTCTGGCGGGCACATCCATTCTCGCGATGTGCGCAACCGCTCTACCAGCACTCGCGCAGGAGCGCGTGCCGCCGGTCGAGATCTTCACCACCACCGAGTCCTATGACCCGATCCGCTACGAAGGCGCCTTCATCATCGCCGATGCCTGGCGTGAGTTGGGGATGGATGTCTCGGTCCGGCCGTTGGAATTCAGCACCCTGCTGGACCGGTTCTATTCCGAGCAGGACTTCGATGCCACCATCCTGGGCTGGTCGGGCCGCGTCGACCGTCTGGACCCGCAGTTCTTCCTTGGCACGCTCGACAGCCGTCAGGCCGATCTGGGCGCGAACAACCCCGGCGGCTACTCGAACCCCGATTACGACGCGCTCTATGACGCGCAGGGCGCCGAGTTCGACGTCGATGCGCGCCAGGCGCTCGTCCACGAGATGCAGGAGCTTTACGTCCCCGACGCGCCCGTGGTCGTGCTGTTCAACCGCGACGAGGTGGTGGCCTACAACAACACCACCTTCACCAACATGAACGCCATGGCGGGCGAGGCGCTCTATTCCGAATGGGTGCCGATGGAGGCCGAGCCGCTGACCGACCGCGCGACCCTGCGCATCGGCGGCCCGCAGGAGCCGGACAACGTGAACCCGTTGGCCTCGACGAGCGTCTGGGGCTGGAAGTGGATGCGGCTTTACTATGACCGGCTGGTGCGGCTGTCGCCCGATGTGGAGCCGGTGCCCTGGGCCGCTGCCGAGGTGACGCCTGTCGATGACGTGACCATCGACGTCACCCTGCGCGAGGGCATGACATTCCATGATGGCGAGCCGCTCACCGCCGAGGATGTGGTGTTCACTTTTGAGTACTACATGAACAGCGATTACAGCTATTTCGACAGCTACCTCGCCGCCATCGACACGGTGGAGCAGACCGGCGATCTGAGCGTGCGCTTCAACCTGCGCGAACCCTCGGCACCGTTTGCCACCATCACGCTCAGCCAGATCCCGATCCTGCCGCAGCACCTGTGGGAGGGGATCGAGGATCCGGGCGAGCTGACGCCGGACGAGATTCCCACCGTGGGATCGGGGCCGTTCGTCTTCGACCGCTACGACCGCGGCGAGTTCATGTCGATCACCACTTTCGCGGATCATTTCCACGCCGACGAAATCAACACCGATGCGGTGGAATTCGTCATCTATGCCGATGCAGAGGGCGTGTTCACCGCGCTGCAGACCGGGCAGATCGACATGACCGCCTGGCGGCTGGAGCCGGGGCAGATCCCGCTGGCCGAGGAGAATGAGGAGCTGACCGTCGTCTCGGTGCCCGATTTCGGCTACTATCACATGACCTTCAACACCCGCCGCGAACCGTTTGACGACGTGGCCGTGCGCCGGGCGCTGACCATGGCCATGGATCGCGAGCGGATGGGGAACGTGCTGCTGGATGGCCGTGGCGAAGTGGGCACCTCGATCATTGCGCCGGTCAACGCCTTCTGGCACGCGCCCTTCATCGAGCGCTTCGACTTCGACATGGAGGCCGCGCGCGCCGAGCTGGAAGAGGCAGGCTATAGCTGGGACGCGGACGGTCGGCTGCAACGCTGATCCCTCGTGATCCCGTGCCCGCCGCAGCCCTGCTGCGGCGGGCCGCTTTTTTTGAGTATTTCTGGCAAGAAAATGACAGGGCTAGGCGTGCGCGCCTGCCGGGGGACGTGGGGCGATGTCGCGACGAGGCTATCTGATCAAGCGCGTGCTGCAGGCGATCTTTTCGCTGTGGATCATCGCGACGATCCTGTTCTTCCTGTTCCGCATGGGGCTGCCGGATCCGACTGCGGCGCTGGTCACCGAAGGGCTGAATGCCGAGCAGCGCGCGGCCATTCGCGCGCAGTTCGGGCTGGAGGAACCGCTGTGGCGGCAATACCTTCTCTTTCTCGGCAACGCCGTGCAGGGGGAATTCGGTACCTCGTTCAGCTATCGCGCGCCTGTCTCCGAGATCGTCTGGGAGCGGCTGGCCAACACCATGATCCTGATGCTGGCCGCGATCGTGCTGGCCTATGCGATCGGCGTGCCGCTGGGCGCGTGGCTGTCCTGGCGGCGCGGCTCGCGGGCGGATACGATGGGGATCTTCGTCGGGTTGATGTTCCGTTCGGCGCCGATGTTCTGGACGGGCATGATCGCCATCCTGATCTTTGGGGTGGGGCTGTCGATCCTGCCCACATCGGGCATGCGCACGCTTCCCTATGACGCGGAGGGCTGGTGGGACAAGATCCTGACGCTGGATTTCCTGTGGCACGCGGTGCTGCCGGTGCTGATCGTGGCGCTGTATTACCTCGGCTCGCCCTTGCTGATCATGCGCAACACCATGCTCGAGGTCTATGGCGAGGATTTCATCGAAATGGCGCGCGCCAAGGGCCTGCCCGAGCGCGACATCCTCTACAAGCACGCGGCGCGGAATGCGCTGTTGCCGGTGGTCACCCAGCTGGCCGTCACCATCGGGCTGGCAGCTGGCGGTCAGGTGGTGGTCGAGGTGGTGTTTTC
>PXES01000235.1 GCA_003564655.1 Paracoccaceae bacterium | reverse complement strand
GCGCGAAACCGCTGCACCGTGTGGATCAGCCGGCACCCGTATCAGTCGATCTGATCCGCCAGATGGGCGGCGATGGGCAGGGCACTGGTGGCCGCGGGCGAGGGGGCGTTCATCACGGCCGTCAGCCCGTCGCGCTGCAGGATCATGAAATCATCCACCAAGGTACCATCGCGCCGGGTCAGTTGCGCGCGGTTGCCCGCATGGTGGCGGGTCAGGTCGGCAAGGGTCAGCCCGGGGCAGTATTTCTGCACCAGCCGCAGATAGCGGCGGCGCGAGAGCGCGCTGAAAAGCTCTGCCGCGACGGCGCGCGGGTGGCGCGCAAGCGTGCGCCACAGGCCGGGATAGCCCAGCGCCTCGACCGCGTCGCGCGGGTTGAGCGAGAGCTTGCCATACCCCTCGCGCGCCAGCGACAGCACCGCGTTGGGGCCGACCGTGATGCGGCCATCGATCATCGGCGTCAGATGCACGCCAAGGAAGGGCAGCGCGGGGTCCGGCACCGGATAGATCAGATGATGAACGATCCGCGCCTTGTCGGGCGGCAGCGTGTAGTAGTCGCCCCGAAAGGGCAGGATGCGCAGGTCACTGGCCAGCCCCGCCAGCCGCGCCAGACGATCCGATTGCAGCCCGCCGCACAGCACGACGCGGGCCGCCGTGAAGCGCCCGCGCGGCGTTGCGAGTTGCCACAGGTCGCTCTGCCGCAAGAGGCCTCTGAGCGCTGCGCCGAACTGGATCACACCGCTTGCGGTCTCGACCTCGGCCAGAAGCGCGCGGGTCATGGCGACGTAATCGATGATCCCGGTCGCGGGGATGCGCAGGGCTCCAAGACCCGCCACATGCGGCTCATGCGCGCGCAGCCCGGCGGCATCCAGCCGTTCGGTCGAAACCTCGTTTTCCGCCGCGCGCGCCTCCAGCGCATCGAGCCGCGCGCGTTCCGCCGCGTCCGTGGCGACCAGCAGCTTGCCGCGTCGCTCGGCGGGGATGTTGTGGGCTGCCGCATAGGCATAGCTGCGCTCCAGCCCCTCGCGGCAGAGCCGGGCCTTCAGCCCGCCGGGCGTGTAATAGACGCCCGAATGAATGACCCCGCTGTTGCGGCCGGTCTGGTGGCGGGCGGGAGCGGACTCCTTCTCCAGCACAAGGATGCGCCAGCCGGGGTGGCGGCGGCCGAGTTCGGCTGCCGTTGCAGCCCCCACGATGCCCGCGCCGATCACGGCGGCGTCAAACGCGCGCCCGGTCATGGGGTCACCAGCCGGTCCGGAGCGCCGAGACATTCGGCAAGCTGCGCAATCTCGACATATTCGTCGGGCGTGCGCGCCTGCTCGATCGCGTCAGCGCCGATGATGACCGTGGGAATATCGCCAATCGTGTCGAACACGCCGCCCTCCATGGCGTAGGATACTTTGCCGCCGACTTCCGGCATCCGCCCGGCGAAGCGGGCGAAACCGGCGGTCCGGGCGGCACGTGTCGTGGCGGGATAGGCGAAAATCCCCTGCCAGTCGATCCCCGCCCTGGGGCAGGCCGCCCGAATCCGGGGCAGAGGGTGGCTCGAGCATCTCCGATCAACCGCGCCGTGATCTAGCCGCAGCGGGTCGAAATTCTGCGTGACATGGGCGAACAGCGGCAGGTTTGGACAGTGCGCGACCGTATCGAACCAGTCCCCGGTCCGTGTTCGGGAATCAGCGTGATTCCCGACATCTGCCCGCAGACGGAGTGACTGTCCGGGTCTTGCCCCGGTCGGGAACCGGCTCCACACCGATTTCGCAGGTATCGACGAATAAGGATCACGTTCCAGCCGTCGCTGGAGGTATTCGCCCGTCGTTCCCGGAAAGCCCGGCCCGCAAAAATCCTGTCGCGCACCATTCCGCGATCCGGGAATACCGGTCACCCCGGATCGCGGGCTGGCAGGGGCGGTTGGCTTGCTCTGCGAAAAAACCCTCCTTAATTCAGCGCCTTGACTGAGAAAGGGGCGTTCATGTCAATCAACATCTCGGGGCTGACCAAACGTTTCGGGCGGACGGATGTTCTGCGCGGGATCGATCTGGGTGTCGCGCAAGGCGAACTGGTGGCGCTGCTGGGCCCCTCAGGGTCGGGCAAGACGACACTGCTGAAAATCATCGCCGGGCTGGAATGGCCCGATGCCGGACGGCTGAAGGTGGACGGCACCGACTGGCTGCAACTGGCCGCACAGGACCGCCGGATCGGGTTCGTGTTCCAGCATTATGCGCTTTTCCCGCATATGAGCGTGCGCGACAATCTGGCCTTCGGGCTGACTGTCCGCCCCCGCCCTGCGCGCCCCGGCAAGGCCGTGATCGCGGCCAAGGTCGATGAGTTGCTGCATTTCCTGCAGATCGCGCATCTCGCCGACCGCTATCCCGCGCAGCTTTCCGGCGGCCAGCGTCAGCGGGTGGCGCTGGGCCGCGCGCTGGCGATCGAGCCGAAGGTCCTGCTGCTGGACGAGCCCTTCGGCGCGCTCGATGCCGCGATCCGGCGCGACCTGCGGCGCTGGCTGCGCGGCGTGCATGAGGCAACGGGATCGACCACCATCTTCGTCACCCATGACCAGGAAGAGGCGTTCGAACTGGCCGACCGCGTCGTGGTGATGGGCGAGGGCCGGATCGAGCAGATCGGCCATGCCGATGCGATCCACGACCACCCCGCCACGCCATTTGTCGCCCGCTTCATGGGGGCCACGGTCGAGTTGCCGGTGACGCTGCACGCCGGTCGACCAGAGGGCGCGGGTCTGGACCTGAGCGCCCTGCCGCGCCGCGCGCTCGCGAATGGCGCGGCCACCCTCTTCGTCCGCCCCGAAGACATCACCCCGGCCCCCGACACAGCCTCCCCGTGGCAGATCGCTGCCCGGACGTCCAATGGCGCGCATCTGCGCCTTGTCCTTCGCCACACGGGCGGGCTGGAGGCCGAGGCCGATGTGCCCCGCCGCGCCGTCGAGGCCGCGGCCCTGACCGAAGGCGCCAAGGTGCGTCTGCGGGTGGAGGTTGGGGTCATCTTCCCCGTCGAGTGTCGCACCCCCATCGCCACCCCCACAGTTGAACCCGAATCCCTCAAAATGGAGTCCTTCCGATGAAACCTTCGCTTCTGGCCGCAGCCTTCGCACTGGCCCCCGTCCTTGGCGCCGCCTCCCCGGCCGCCGCGCAGGATCGCCTGCTCAATGTGAGCTACGATATCGCGCGAGAGTTGTTCGAGGCGCTGAACCCCGCCTTTGCCGAACACTGGCAGGAAACCACCGGGCGCACGGTGACCACCGACCAGAGCCACGGCGGCACATCGCGTCAGGCCCGCGCCATCCTCGAAGGGCTGGGCGCCGATGTCGTGACCTTCAACCAGGAGACCGACATCGACGTGCTGGTCGGCGGCGGGCTGGTGCCCGAGGGCTGGCGCGAGCTGCTGCCCAACGGCGCCTCGCCCTATCACTCGCTGCCCGCGTTTCTGGTGCGCGAGGGCAACCCGCGCGACATTCAGGACTGGGACGATCTGGCCCGCGAGGACGTCACGGTGATCTTCCCCAACCCGCGCACCAGCGGCAATGCGCGCTACACCTATCTTGCCGCCTTCGCCTATGGGCTTGAGCACAATGACGGCGACGAAGATGCCGCCGAAGCCTTCGTGAAGGAGATCTTCGACTCCGTGCCGGTGTTTGACACTGGCGGGCGCGGCGCCACGCAGACCTTTGCCGAACGCGGCATCGGTGATGTGCTGGTCACGTTTGAGGCCGAAACCGGCGGGATTGCGGAAGCCTATGAGGACCAGAATCTCGAGCGCGTGACGCCCTCGATCAGCCTGTTCGCCGCCTTCCCCGTCGCTGTCGTGGCAGAGGTGGCCGAGCGCAACGGCAACACCGAGCTTGCCAACGCCTATCTGGAATGGCTGTACACGCCCGAGGCGCAGCGCATTCTGGCGCAGCACTTCTATCGCGTCACCGACGAAGACGTGGCCGCCGAGTTCGCCGACAGCCTGCCCGATGTCCAACTGGTCACGGCCGAGGACACCTTCGGCGGCTGGGAGGCAATCCAGCGCGACCATTTTGCCGAAGGGGCGCGGCTGGACAGCGTCTTCGTGAACCAGTGACGCGATGACCATTGCAAATGTCGATCCGGGGGCGCCGCGCAGCGCCCCCATCCGCACCAAGCGCGTCCTGCCGGGGTTCACACTGAGCCTTGGCACGACGCTCCTGTATCTCACGCTGATCGTCCTCATCCCGGTCATCGCGCTGATCCTGAAGGGCGCCGAGATGGGACCCGAGCGGTTCTGGCGCATCGTAAGTTCCCCGCGCGCGGTGGCGGCGTTCCAGATCACCCTGACCGCGGCGGTGATGGCCACGATCTTCAACGCGCTTTACGGGCTCCTGATGGCCTGGGTGCTGGTGCGCTGCGAGTTTCCGGGCAAGCGCATCCTGGACGCTCTGATGGACGTCCCTTTCGCGCTGCCCACAGCCG
>PXES01000348.1 GCA_003564655.1 Paracoccaceae bacterium | reverse complement strand
TCTGGTTCCGGGGGCGGCGCGACGGCGACCTCGGGCGCGGGTTCGGGCGCGAAGACACCCGAGACCCAGAGGCCACCCCCGATGACCCCCAGCCCCAGCACCGCCGCGATCGGCAGGACAGGCAGTCCGCCGCGTCGTTGCTCGGGTTCGGGTTCGGGTTTGCGCAGCGGTGTGGGCGGCGCAGTCGCCGGACCGAAGGGGCTGGCGCTGGCCGCTTCGTCCTGCGGTTCCGCGGCGGGCGGTCGGGTGTGCTGACGCGCGACAGTGGTCTCGTCACCCTTCTGCGGTGGGGCGGGCGGCTCTGGCACGGGTTGGGGTGGCGCGTTTTTCGGCACCGCAGAAGGCGATGCATCACCTTCCCCCGGCGGCGCCTCGGTCAGCGGTGCGACGGGCGGCTGCGAGGGGTCGGCGTCCTGTGGGGGCGGCGCAGGTGCGGGTTTGTCCGGCGACGGGGCAGGGGGCTCTGGCGACGGGTCGGGGGTTGTGGGTGGTTGGGGGGGCGCGGACGGATCAGGCGCTCCTTTCCCTTGCGGCGGGGTGGTGGGCGGCACTGTCGCTGGCGTCGCCGGGGGCGTGGAGCTTGCGGGCGTTGGCGGGTGTGTGACCGGCGGCGCTGAGGCGGGCGTCGGTGCGTCGCGCGCCGCGGTGCCGCGCGGCGGTGTGGACGGTACCACTGTTGGCGGTGTCTCGGGCGGGGTGCTTGTCGGGGCGCCTGTCGCCGGAGGGGTGGAGGGCGCGCGGGTCTTGGCCGTGCGCGGTTTTGTGGGCGCAGCAGGCGCGCCGGAGGCCGGTGTGTCTTTTACCGGCGGGGTCTCATCGGGCACCTGCGTGTCGGGCGCGTCTATCGGGTCCGTTTCCGGAGGTTGTGAGGGCGCGCGGCTCTGCTGCGCCGGGGGTGTTTGGGTTGCTCCGGGCGTTTGACCCGGCGGATGAGACGCTGGCGGGCGTGCCGGGTCCTGCGTTTCCGCGTCCTGTGTGGTGGAAGGCGCATCCCCCTCGCCATCCTCGGGCGGCGCTGTGGGGGGCACCGAGGCGGGGGGCGCGAACTCTGTTGGCGCAGGCGTGTCGGAGGCGACCCCGGGCGGGCGCTCGGCGAGGACGGTCGGCTGCGGGGCGGGACGTTCCGGACGGGCCGGGGTGCCTTGTTCGGTGGCAGGCGGTGCCGAGGTTGGGGATGGCGTTGTGGGGGCGCCGGTCTGGCGCCGCCGCGGTGGCGGCGGGGCCGTGCGCCGTGGCCCGGGCGGCATCGAGCTTGGGCGCTGGCGGCGCGCCTCGGCGGGATCGGGCTCCAGAAGATCGCTGAAATGCTCGGTGATCCAGGCGCTGATGTCGGCCATGCTGGCCGGGCGATCTGCCGGGTCGGGCTGCAGCATCCATTCCAGCAGCGGCACCAGATCAGGGTCGATCCCGTCCAGATCCGGCACCTTCACGCGCGCCATGACCGCCGCAGCCGGCGTGTCGCCCATGTCGAGCGGTGTGCCCAGCGCCGCAGCCGCGGCCAGAAGCCCCAGCGAATAGATATCGGCCTGCCCGGTGACATGCCCTTCATAAAGGCCCAGTTGCTCGGGGGCCACATACCCCGGCTTGCCCGCGAATTGCCCGCCGATCAAAGTACCACTGCCCGGTGTACTGGCCTTGGCGATGCCGAAATCGATGATCTTGGCCTGTGCCACCTGGTCATTGCACAGGATCACGTTGTCGGGCGACAGGTCGCGATGCACTACCCCGCCGCGATGCGCGACATCGAGCCCCGCCGCCAGCCGGTTGAGCAGCACGAGGATCTCGGCGAGGTTCAGCGGGCCCTGTTCGAGCCGGTCGCTCAGTGGCGTGCCCTCGGCGTATTCCATGATCAGGCAGGGCCGGTCGAGCGCCCGGTCGCGGGTAAAGACCTCGTAGCGCACGATGGCATCATGGGCGATGCGGCGCAGGACGGTCGATTCTTTCTGGAACAGCGACAGGATCGTCTCGTCATGCGCGAGTGCAGGCAGGACGATCTTGATCGCCACCACCTCGTCATTGTGGATGTTCACGCCGCGATAGACCTCGCCCATCCCGCCGGTGTTCAGATGCTCTAGGATCTCGTAGGTGTCGATCAGCAGCGTGCCCGCAGGCACGGCAAGGGGTGCCGACATGCTGCCATGGTGCTGGCGCTGGTGCCCAGGCGGTTGGGTGCTCATGCTACCCCGCCCGACCCGCGGCCGTCTGTTCAGGCGTCACCAATGTCTTGAACGTGCATCGCACCACGATCAGCGTGACATTGTCGCTCGCCCCGCGCTCGAGCGTCAGGTCCAACAGCGCGTCGCAGGCCCGCTGCGCGGCCTGTCCGCGCAGATGGGTGGCGATCTCGTCATCCTCGACATGACCGGTCAGCCCGTCCGAGCACAGCAGGAAAACGTCGCGATCCTGCAGGTCGCCATAGCGATCCTCGATCATCGCCTCGTCATGCACGCCGATGGCGCGGGTGATGACATTGCGCCGCGGCCAGTTCTCTGCCTGTTCTTCGGTGATGGCACCCGTGTCGAGAAGCTCCTGCACCTCGGTGTGGTCGCGGCTGACCTGATGCAGCCGCCCCTCGCGCAAGAGATACACCCGGCTGTCGCCACACCAGCTTACCAGAAAGCGCCGGTCATGGATCAGCAGCGCGGCAAGCGTCGTGCCGATGGTTGCGCCCTCATGGCGATCGGAATGGTCGCGGATGGCCTGATTGGCCCGCGCCACCCGGTCGTGGAAACGCGCGTGCAGGTCGGGTGCGGTGGCGGCGCGATGCACCGAGGCCGTTTCGTCCACGAGGATCTGCGCCGCCACATCGCCGCCGAAATGCCCGCCCATCCCGTCCGCGACCAGCCAGATGCCGTGTTCGGGCGCAGCAAGGTAGCGGTCCTCGTTATGGTCGCGCACCCGTCCGTGATGCGTCGCCGCGCCGGTCTCGAAACGATAGGAGGGATTGAGCATCTTTGAGACGATCCTGCGTGGCTTGGTCAAGGCGGCGGCGTGTCGGGGTGACCCTGCGACAACATGAAGGCAAAACTTCCGGCATCTGGCAAGCCCGCAAGCGTCAATACCCGCTGCGCGGCACCGGAATGGGGGGCCTGCCACCAGTAGCTGCGCTGGCTTGCGGCAAGGTGATGGTCGGCTGCGGCAATGTCGTCCCAGATGCGGCTGGTGCCATCCGCGCGCACCTCGCTGCCCTCGGCCCACAGCGCGCGCTGGTCCAGAAGCTGGGCCATCTCTTCGGCGCCTTCGGGCAGAAGCGGCCCCGGCAGCCGATCGAGAGCGGCCTCGACAGTCGCGATATCCGTTCCCGCGCGCGCGCCGTAAAGCAACTCGTCGCACAGATCATACCAGCCGCGATCCGGCGAGGCCGTCACCGGTGGCGGCATCAGCCGCGCCAGCGAATCCGCCAGCACCAGAACCAGCGGAAAGTCGCGCCCGTGCCGGTCGGCCGAAGGCAGCAGCACCCCTGTCAGCGCCCCCGCGCGCGTCGCCTGCTCGCCGCTGCCCTTGCGCAGGTCGTGCTGCCAGCTTCCCCCGAAAACATCGGCGCCGATCCAGAACCGCCACGGCCCGGCCCCGCGCCAATGTGCCGTCCACTCCGAGCCCAGCGTGCTGCGCGTCTGCTGTATGAGCGGGATGAGCCAGTCCTCGAACGGGCGCTGCACCTCGCGCGGCATGTTGCGGGCGATGAAATCGCCGCGCGCGGGCAGTTTGCCGAACAGCGCCGCCGTGCAGGCCGGGCGGGGGCGTGTTTCCTGGGCCGCGGGGGGCAGCGTGGGTTCTGGTTCCGGCGCGGACTCTGCCTCGGGCGTCGGACCCTCAAACGTCCAGGGATCGCTTGGCGAGGATGCCTGGGCGGCGGGCCCCGCCGTGGTCGCGTCGGCCAGGGACCACGGGTCGCCGGGGGTTGCGCGCGCTGTCGCCGTGCGGTCCTGCGATGTGGCGTCTTCGGGGGTGGGCGCGCGCGGCGCAGGCCCATCGTTCTGCGGCGCTGCTGTCACGGTCCGGGCCTCGGCCATCGGTGGCAAGGTCGTGTCGGCTGCGTCGTCTGCCGGGGCACTGTCAAGACGCGCTGCTGTGTCTTCGTCCCGCGCAGTGCCGACCCCTGCGGCTGGCGCATCGCCGCCATCGCGGATGGTGCCCGTTCGCATCTCGGGGCTGACCGGCTCGGGGGGCGCTTTGGTTTCAGACGGCAGGGGGCTGTCCGTCTGCGTCTGAGCGTCTTCGGCCCCCAAGGGCCGTGCTTTATCGCCGGGGGGCGCGTCCTCTCGCGTCGTCTCGTCAGGACCGAAGCGCGCCTCGGGGGGCAGATCACGCAGCGCGCCGGTCGGTGTTCGGGTTTCCCCATGCGAAGCGTCGGATTCAGACGACGGCACAGGTTCACCGCGCTCGACGGCCTGCGCCGCATTGTCCGACGGCACGCTGTCCTCGGCATCCGCCTCGGGCGGGCCCGCGTGCGACGGCACGGCATGTTGCGGCCCCAGCTGCAGCGGGCGCGACCCGTCCTGTCCCTGCCCGGACTTCAGCGCGCGCGCCGTGTCGGACGTCTCGGCTCCGTCCTGCGCCTCGGGCCGCGCCGCCTGCGGGCCGGTCGCCGCCGTGTCGCGCTCACCCGACATTCACAGCCCCCTCGGGCAGCTGAATTCCCACAATTCGCGCAGGAAGAAGGGGTTGAGCGTGCTGGCAGCGGTCACCCGGTAGCTGACATAGCGCCCGCCGACATCAAGCCGGATATTCACCGACGACCCAGCGGCGCGCGGACGCCCCTGATTGATCAACCGCATCAACGCCCAAGGCCCGTTCTGTACCCGCAGCTGCGATTCGCGCCCCAGCAATTCGGGGCCAAGCTGGATCGAGGCCGACCCGCCGCCCGAAGATGGCCAGAACAGCGTCTCGGGCAACGATCCCTGCTGCTGGCTGACCATCTGTTGCCCGTTGACCTCGAGCAGTGCGATATCGGCCTCGGGGTGCAGGCCGGTCTGGCGGATCGTGACGTCAAAGCCGGGAATGGCCGAATTCTCGGGAAAGAACGCTTCCCGGATCGCCGCCGCGCGCTCGAACTGGCGCAGCGTGGCCGAGGACATCTGTGCGCCCAGCCGGTCATCCGAGCGCCACTCCCATGTCTCGCCGCTCAGATCGGCATGCGGGGCCAGTGCCTCGTTGAAGAACTTGTCGAACACCCCGTCAGGACCGAACAGCCGCGTGAATTCCGAGGGCGGCAGGTCGCGGTTCGAGTCTCCGGCAAAGGGGTAGCTGTCGGGCACCAGCGATTCGCACACGCGCGTCACCTCGTCATTCAGCCGCTCGCGCAGGTTGCCGAGGGTGGTATCGGCCGCGCCGCCCGCGAATTCCTCCGAGGCTTGCAGAATCATCCGCGCCAGCGCCGCCGGCATCCGCGAGGAGTGCCGGGTCAGCAGCGCCGATTGCGTCGCCAGATCCTGCCCCAGCGATGCGGGCACCTGTCCGGTCCCGGCGGTCGAGGTCAGCAGCAGGCGGTAGATTTCCTGCAGATCGCGCAGCAGCACCTCGATGGGGGGCGAATCGCCGCCCTCGTCATCGACCAGGTCGTGCCAGCGGCTGAACTGCGCCTCGACATTGGCGCCGGGCAGCGAGTCCTCGGGGCGCCCGCCGCCATTGCCGCTGCCCCCGGCGCGCGACATGCTGCGTTGCGATTGCAGCACGTCAAAGCCGATCCGCCCCAGCCCGCTGGCGCGCTCCTGCGCGCGCTGCATCAGCCGCTCGCCCACCACCCCGGCGGCCGCCTGCGCGCGCTCGCCGGTCTCGTTGTCGCCAAGCTGCGCGAGTTCGGCGCCGAAGCCGTCCTCCTCGCTGAAGCCGCGGGTCAGTTGCGTGGTGCGGGCGATCTCCTCGACCAGCTTGCGGATCGGTGACTGGCGCAGATCCGACGCCGCGTTCAGCGCCAGGAATTGCGGGCTGTCGACCGAGAGTCGCCGCAGTTGCAGGTTGTCGAGTACCTCGTTCCAGGCGCTGGTGAATTCCATTGCATAGCGGTTCATGATCGGGGCGCCAAGACGTTGCAGTTCGCCTGAGACATCTGCGGCCTCGGCCCGCGCGCCCAGCACCCACTGTTCCGTCTCGAGCTTGGTCGCCACCTCCGCCAGCCGCGGCATGAAATACTGATGAAAGCCCTGATAGGTGTAGATCGCCGGGACCGTGAGGTCATCCAGGCGGCTGCCATCCAGCGTCTCGAACACGAGATCCGCGTCCTGCCCGGCCCGCATCCCGATGTTGAAGGGCTCGACATCCTGTGGCCCGCCCCCGCCCATCACCAGCAGCCACGCCTGATCCTCGAGGTTCATGAGCGACAGGATCTGCTCGGCCCGTGCCACCAGCGCCGAATTCAGCTCGACCCGCGCGCTGCTCTGGGTGGCCGACAGGTCGAGCATGGCCCACAGATGCGCCTCGAGTTCCTCGCGCATGGCGCGAAATGGGCCGGGGCCGCGCAGGGCGGGGTCTTCGGCCCAGTCCGAGGTGATCCAGGCCACGACAAAACCGTCATCGGGGCGCGGTGCCGCATGGCCAAGCAGCTTGTAGAGTTTCAGCGCCTCATAAAGCGACAGCAGGTTGTTGTTCGAGATGTCCTCGGCAATGCGCTCCTCAAGCGCGAGGATCAGCCGCGGCCGCAGCATCCGCTCCAGCCCGTCGCGATAAGCCGCGCGGGCGGAGGCGGCGAGCGCCGCGCGCTGGCTGAGCCCGAAGCGCTCGAGAATCCCCACCGTATCGGCCTCGGGGTCCACATAGCCAAGCGGCAATTCGCGCAACGCCTGCAATAGCGGCGCGATCTCGACCAGATCGGTCGAGTCGATCTCGGTGCGGTCGAGTTCCGGGCGGGCCTGCGTCTCGTACCTCTCGATTTCGGCCTGGGCCTGCCCGATAAGCTGGTAGTTCTGCCAGAAGGAATTGCCCCACAGCGCCCCGAGCCAGATCGTCCCGCCAAGGATGATGGCCATCGCGCCGTAGCGCAGGACGGCCTCGCGCCGCACCGCGCGGCGGTCCTGATTGACCCAGCCGGCTTCCTGGAAGATGACCTTGCCCAAGAGGTCATGCAGGAAATAGCTCTTGCCCTTGCCCGACGCGCCCGCCCCGGCCACTGTGCCGAAACGGCGTTCCATCGCGCCGAGGATCTGGTCGATGGGCGTGCCTTCCTGCGTGCCCGAGGTGAAGTAGAACCCCCGAAGTGTCGCATTGACCTTGTAGCGCGTGGCGCCGAACACCCCGTCGAGAACCTTGACCAGCTTGTCCTTTAGCATCGCGACCTGTGCCGGAAAGCCGAAGATTGCGATGCGCGAGACCGCGTTCGGGTCTTCCTGCATGCGGTCGGTCACCTCGTCCGACAGCCGCGCGACCAGCGCGTCGAACTCGGGGGCGACATGCTCGAGCACCGGATCGGTGCGCTTTTTCGGGCGGAAGGTCGTGCCCCAGACCTTCTGCCGCCGCGAGGCCGGGAAGGTGCCGAAGAATTCGTCGAAGCCCGCGATCAGATCGGCCTTGGTGAACAGGAAATAGACCGGCACATCGATGCGGAACACCTCGTAGAGTTCCAGCAGCCGCTCGCGGATGGCACGCGAGTGCGCCTCGAGCGTTTCGTCCGTGCCGGTCAGCAGATCCTCGACGCTCAGCGCCACGATCACCCCATTGACGGGCTGGCGCGGGCGCTGGCGTTTCAGCAGGTCGAGGAACGAGGCCCAGCTCTCACGGTCCGCCTCTTCGTCGCTGTCTTGCGTAGTGTAGCGCCCGGCAGTGTCGATCATCACGGCCTCTTCGGCGAACCACCAGTCGCAATAGCGCGTGCCGCCTGCGCCGGGAATGGCACCGCCGGTCTTCTCGGCAAGCGGGAAATGGATGCCCGAATTCAAAAGCGCCGTGGTCTTGCCGGCGCCGGGCGGGCCTATGATGACATACCAGGGCAGATCGTAGAGATATGCCCCCGACCCGCTGGAACGTCGCAGGACGGCCAGCGCCTCGTGCATCTTCTCGGCCAGCACCTCGCCATCGCCTGTGGGGGTGTCATCGACGATGGCTTCTTCCAGCGCCTTCTCGGCGCGGCGCGCCCGCCAGTACTTGATGCCGTAATAGAGAGCCACCGCGCCCCAGACGAGGCTGATGGTCAGAACCCGTGACCAGACGCTCTCGAACGGGTAGCGCTGGGCAAAGCCGAGCATCGGACCGGCGAACCAGACCGCCGCGCCAAAGGCGAGCAGTAGCAGGACGATCAGGGCGATACGCAGGAACCGTTTCATCGCTTTCCTCTTGTCCTTCGGTTTCCGGGCTCAGGCGTCTTCGCGCCGGATCAGCACCTCGACGCGTCGGTTCTCGGCGCGCCCCTCGGCGGTGGCATTGTCGGCGATCGGATCATCCTCGCCCTGTCCGATCACCTCGACCCGGTCGGGATCGGACAGGTTCGGCACGATCATCGCGGCGACCGATTCGGCCCGCGCCACCGACAGTTCCTGATTGTTGCGGAACCGCCCGCGCCCGCTCAGCGGCACGCTGTCGGTGTGGCCGACGATACGCACATCGCCCAACTCGGCCTCGAGCATCTCGGCGATGCGCTCGGCAATCGGCTGGAACTCCGAGCGCGCATCGGCGCGGCCAGAGTCGAACAGCACGATATTGTTGGCGGTCACGGCGACGAAATTGCCGCGCAGCTCGGCGCTGAGCTGACCTGCCTCGATCTCTTCGGCAAGCGCTGTGCGGATGCGTTCAAGCTGCGTCGGCTCGTCGAACTCCGGCGGCTCATAGGGTTCGGCTTCCTCCACCTCCTCGACCGGCAGGTCGGGGATCTCGGTGATCCGTGTCAGCGCCAGCGTGTCGCGCGGATGGACGCTGCGCATCTCGGCGCTGAGCTGGTTCGACACATCCGTCAGATACATCCGCATCCCGACATAGGCACCCCCCAGCAGCGCGACGGCCAGCAAGGCCACGGCCCAGACCGGGACCTGACGGCGACGGTAAAGCGGGGTGGCCTGAATCCCCTGCCAGCGCGGCGAGATGTCATCATCCTCGCGCGCGCGGACATGGCGCAGCGTCTCGTAGATCTGGCGGCGCTTGACCTGCAGATCCACATCGCCCCCCGGCGCGCCACGAAACTTGCCCTCGAAGCCCAGCGACAGGCAGGTCAGCATCAACTCGAGCAGGTGATACTTGCGATGCGCATCCGCCAGCGCCTTGTCGATCTCCTCGAAGATACCGACACCCGAGGTGCGGCGGTTGAAGAAGCGCGCTTCCATCGAATACTGCACCCAGACCTCGCGGTCGGTGCCGGGCAGGTTCTGCACGATGTCGTCGGCCGTGCCCGAAAGGACATATTTGGCGACCAGCGCATCCTGCGGGTCGGCCCCGGCCTCTGTCGCGCGGCGCTCGTAGCTGTCGATCTCATGGGCGACATGGGTCATCAGCGGGATGGCCTGCATCTCGACCACCTGGCTGCGCAACCGCCCGAACAGGATCAAGAGCCCCGCCGCTGCGGCCGTCAGCGGGTTGTTGCCCGCCGCGTGGCCGCTGCTGGCCCCTTTCAGCGCTTCGTCGAGCGAGATGCGCGGTGTCTCGACCGGCTGCGGCGCACCGCCCGGGCGGGCGAGTTCGGGAAAGAACTGATTGCCGCCGGTGCTGCCCATCCAGGCATGTTGCCCCGCACCGCCCGAAGACGGGGCGGGCCGCGCCGGCCCCTGCTGGATCGGGTTGCCCCACATGTCGGTCGCCCCGCCGGGGGCGGGGGTCGGGGCCTGGGGCGCGCTCTGGTCGCCCCAGGCATGGCGTGGGTTGGCCGGGGGCTGGTTCCAGGCGCTCGGGGGGGCGCTGCCCGGCGCGGCGGGGCTTTGCGTCTGCTGGGGCGGTTGCGATTGCTGGGGGGGCGGGCTGCCCAGCGGCGGCAGCGGGCGCGCGCCACTGCCGGACGGCGGAGCGGAGGGCTGCGCGGGCTGGCCGGGTTGCGCCGGGGGCGGCGCCCATGCGCTGGCCTGATTGCCCCCACCAAAAGGGCTGTCGCCGTTGCCGGAGGGGGTCGTGGGCTGCGCGCCTCCGCCGGGCGCACCCGGCGCCCCGCCGCGTCCGGGCAGCGGCGCGATGACCGTGCGTTGCGGGGGTTTGCGCCCCGAGCCGCCGCCTTTGCCGCTCATGCGCCATCCTCCATGATCGCCCAGATCTCGAGCTCAAGCTCGGGCCAGTCGCCTGCGAAGTGCAGTCCGATGGCCGCCGCTGTCGAGAATTCGCGCCACAGCTCCGAACGTTTGTCGATGCTGAAATAGACATGGCTGGTCACTGCGCGGATCTGGCGCGGCGGGGGCGGCATGTGCACGAGTTCCAGCCCCGGCAGGTTGCTGTCGACGATCTGGCTCATCCGGGTGTTGGGGCCGACCTTGCACAGCGCCGGAAACTGCGCCTGGATCTGGCCCAGCGGCTTGTCGGCCGAGACCTCGACCACAAAGGCCGCGTCGCGGAACAGGTTGCGGTCCTTGACCATGGCGATGTAGCTGTTGGGCACGGGCTGTTGCAGATCCAGCCGGATCGCGCGGCTGATATCGCGGCTCAGCAGGCGCTGGATGTCGCGCAACAGCGGCGCGAAACTCTCTTCCAGCGCGTCATGGTCATAGGGCGGGTATTCCGGGCACAGCCGCCCGGTGTCGAAAGTCCACAATTCGCCCGCGAGTTGCAGCAGCGTGACATAGAGCCGCTCGGGATGGACGTAGCGCGAGGCGCGCAGATGCCGCAGCACGCCGATCTCGCGGTTGAGCAGCAACAGCATCGAATAGTCCTGGCTTTGCAGCCCGCCGCCGGTGCTGGGATCGGCGGCGTAACGCGCCAGCGAGGCGAGCCGCGTCTCGACCCAGCCCAGCACCCGGTCGAGCCAGCCCGCCACCACCGGATGTGCGCCGAGCAGCATCAGCGGCGGGGCAAAGGCCGGATCGTAGAGAATGTTCTTGTCGCGCACCTCGAGGATGCGGGCGAGGGCGAGGCAGGCAAAGCCGGGCTTCGCCGTCCCGCGCACCTCGAGCGCTAGGCGCGGATGGGCAATGTCGAGATCCTGTTCCAACCGCATGGCGGCGGCACTGTCGGCGACGCGCTCACGCTCCAGCCGGTAGCGCGTGGCGCGGCTGGCCTCGTCGTCCATGCCGATCTCGCGGCTGTTCGATTCGGCCATCGGCAGGGTCAGCCACACATACTTGCCCTCGGCCCCCTCGGGAACGGGCGCGGGCGTCGGCAAGGGCGAGGTGGCGGGGCAGTCGAAGGGCAGTCCGTCAGGCATGATCCCGGCGGCCCGGCGCAGCCCGACGAGGTTTTGCTCGCTCAGGTCGGTATCGATCTCGAGCGCGGTAAAGCCCCACGGGTAAGGCGTCAGGTGCCGCGCGCGCGCATCCACCAGCTTTTCGACATAGCGGTCATGTTGCTGAAGGTGATGCGGCTGGAGAAGAAGGCCCTCTTTCCAGGCGAGTTTACTATACCAAGACATGCCGTCGTCACCTTCCAGTTCAGAGGCGGGATCTTTCCATCGCGCGCATGGTGATCGCTCGCCGGGGCCAGGAGCTGGCTGGCCCAAATCGAGGGTATACCCTGTCGGCCCGATATGTCATACAGCATTGCATCCGGCGGCGGCGTTTCCAAGAAAAAATCGCAGTGCGCTGACGGGGATGCGGGCTGTCGCGGCAGGTTGTGGCACAGCGGGTGCGGCGTGTCCCGTGAAACCGCCGGTTGTGGCGAGACAGGTTTGCAAGGGGACACCGCATGATCACAGCATTCACAGTGCGGCGCCGCATGATCACAGGATTCAAACATATCGCGCGCCGGGCTGCCGGACTGTCCGCCGGGATCGCGGCAGCCCTGGTGCTGGCCGCGCCCGCCGCGGCACAGGACGACGCGCCCGACCAGATGCGCGAGACGTTTCGCGACTGGGTGGTGAGTTGCCAGAGAATGCCCGACGATGCCGCCGCCGATGCCGGCCAGCGTGTCTGCGAGTTGTTCCAGCGCCTTGACCAGCGCGAAAGCGGCCAGCGGGTGCTGAACTTCTCGTTGCGCATCGATGATGAGGGTGCGCCTGTCGCCGTGGTGGTCGCGCCCTTCGGGTTACGGCTGTCCGAAGGGTTGCGCGTCCAGATCGGTGACGAGCAGGTGGCGCATTTCGCCTTCGATACCTGCCTGCCGCAGGGCTGCGTGGTGATCGCCCCGGTGGATGACGAATTGATCGCGGCAATGCAGGCCGGGTCCGAGGCGACCGTCGTGCTGGTCAGTCGGCAGGGCGAGGCGCTGGGCCTGCCGTTGTCGCTTATGGGCTTCAGCTCAGGCCTCGCGCGGCTGCGCGCATTGTCCGACGCCTGAGAAGGTGGCGCGGGGTCATTCGCTGCCGATCCGGCCCTCGGCGTTCAGGAAGGTGATCCAGCGTTCGGCCTGGCCGGTGTCGATTTCGACAAACCCGGCGGCGATATGGCCGCGCAGCCAGCAATCCTGCTCGCCCGCGATGCGAAAGCCCTCTTCGCCGACGCAGAAGGTCACATCGCCCTCGAGGACGGGCTGGCTGAACACGTCGATCGCGTGCAGGTAGATATAGCGGCTGTCGATGGTGCCGCGCAGCAATGCGGCGCAGCGCCCCGGCGCGACGGTCCACCAGCCTTCGCTGACAAAGCCGCTGCCCGGATCACGGGCCAGCGCGACATTGAGCATGTCGAAGCTGTCATTGCACAGGATGAACTCGGACTGCGCAGGTGCCCCCAGCGTCACGAGTATCAGCGCCACGAGTGCGACGCGCTTGCGCCTTGGCTTTGATGCGGGCAGCGCGGCTAGGTGCGTAGGGGAGGACATGCCGCATCTTTCCCGCAACTGCCGCACAGGACAAGCCTGAATCCGAGTGTGCTGTCACGCGCCAGAACCACCCATGGCGCGCCCGGTCACATCCACGACTGGCCCGCCCGCGGCTTCGGCGTCGGCCATGTCATGGGTGACCATGATCACTGGCAACCCGCGCGCGCGAGCCCGGTCGAACACGAACCGACGAATCTGCGCGCGCAGCCCGGTATCGAGCTTCGAGAAGGGCTCATCAAGCAACAGCGCGCGGGGGTCGGACAGCAGCGTGCGCATCAGCGCGACGCGCGCCCGCTGCCCGCCCGACAGCGTCGCCGGGTCGCGCGCGCCCCTCCCCTCGAGCCCGGCCTCGCGCAGCGCCTCGGCGATTGCGCCCTTGCGGTCGCGCACCTGTCGCGCCAGCCCGAAGCCCAGATTGCCCGCGACCGACAGATGCGGGAACAGCACATCGTCCTGAAACAGGATGCCGATGCGCCGGGCATGGGTCGGCAGATGGGTGATCTCGCGCCCGTCGAGGACCACCCGGCCCGTAGCGCGGAACACCGGCGGCAGCGCGCCCGCCAGCGCGGCGAGCAGGGTGGACTTGCCGCTGCCCGAGGGGCCCATGACGGTCAGCACCTCGCCCGGCGCAACCTCGCGATCCATGCGCACCAGCGGCGCGCCGTCCTTGGTGATCTCCAGTCTGTCGAGTCGCAGGCTCATCCGATGCGCATCCCCTGCCTGTTACGCCAGAGGAGCGCGGGAAGCGCAAGGCAGGCGGCGAAGACCGCCATCGGCAGCAGCATCTGCACCACCGCCCAGACCCCGATCAGCCGCCGGTTGGACGAGGCGGCCAGCGCCACTGCCTCGGTCGTCACGGTGCCCACGCGGCCCGCCCCGATCAGCAGTGTCGGCAGATACTGCGCGACCGATGTCGCGAAGCCCACGGCCAGCGCCACGGCCAGCGCACGGGTCAGCATCGGCAGTCGCACGGACCAGAGCACCCGCGCGGGCCGCGCGCCCAGCGCGCTGGCGGCAAGCCCCGCGCGCCCGTCCCAGGCGCGCCAGGGATCGGCGAGGACGAGGTAGACATAGGGCAGCACGAAGACCAGATGCACGGCCGTCACCGCCGACAGCGTGCCGTCGATGCCGAGGATCAGCGCGAAGCTCGCCAGGCCCGGCAGAAAGGCGATCTGCGGCACGATCAGCGGCAGGTAGATCAGCGCCATCGCGGATGTGCGCTTTGTGCCTTGCGCCTGCAGCGCCGCGATGGAGAGCGCCAGCGCGATAACGCTTGCCACCAGCGCGATGGTCGCGGTCCGCCCGATGCTTTGCCCCAGCGCGCCCGATTGTCCTGCCCAGTGGCGCAGGCTCCATGCGTCGGGCCAGAGCGCGGGGAATCGCCAGAGCCCTGCCACCGACCACAGCATCAGCCCGGCGAGGCCCAGCCCGACCGCCAGCCCGACCGCCAGCGCCGCGCCCGCGCCGAGTGGCCGCAGCACCCGGTCGGCGCCCACTCCGCGCGCGCCGCCCGCTGCCCAGGCCGTTCCCAGCCGCCCGGCCAGTATCTCGCCCAGTCGCCACAGCGCCAGCACGCCAAGCACCAGCGCCAGTTGCAGGCAGGCGCCCGCAGCGGCCTGAAAGCGCAGCCGCAGATCGGGGTGGCTGGTCCATTCCAGGATCTGCACCGCCAGTGTCGGCGGGCGCGTCGGGCCGAGGATCAGCGCCACATCGACCACTGACATCGAATAGGCGAGCACTGCATAAACCGGCAGGCGGATCTGGGCATAGACGCGCGGGGCGACGACTTTTATCCAGCCGGTGACGCGCCCGTAGCCCAGCCCGCGCGCGATGGACTGGGCGCGCAGGCTGTCGGCCTGTGGGAGTGCGGCGAGCGTCATCAGCAGAAGAAAGGGCACTTCCTTGACAACCAGCCCGGCGACCAGCGCGAGGCCAAGGGGGTCATTTACGAGCAGCAGGTCTGGCGGGCGCTCCCACCCTGTCGCCCAGGGCGAGAGCCCGCGTGCGATCCAGCCCGAGGGCGCGATCAGGAACGCCAGACCAAACGCTGCCGCCGCATGCGGCAGGGCGAGAAGCGGGGCCAGCGCGCGGGTCATCCAGGCAAAGCTGCGCGTGCCCTGCCAGGCTGCGACAATTAGGAAGGTCAGCACCAGCGAGATGGCCGTTGCCAGCACCCCTGTCACAACCGACAGCCGCACTGCCCCTGGCAGCCCGCCCCAGCCCAGCAACCCGCGCCACGGATCAAGCGTCAGCGCCGTGCCCCCCAGCGCGGGCAGATAGCCGAAGGCGGGCGCGATCACGCCCGCCAGCCCGGCCAGGACAGGCAGCGCCAGCAGGCCGAGTGCGGCCCAGAGTCCGGCGCGCGCCAAGCTACTGCGAGGTGCCGTAGCGCGCCGCCCAGTCCTCGGCGATGCGGGTCATCCAGTCGGGATGCGGCTCCAGCAGGCCGGTGCCCATTTCCTCTGGGGGCAGGGTGGCGATGCCCAGTTCCAGCGCCTCGAACCGCGCACGGTCCGTGTCATCCAGCAGGTGCATTCCCAGCACGGTCTGAAAGCCCAGCACATCGGGGTCCTGTGCGCGGGCCTGGATTTCGGGGTCGAGGATCAGGTTGGCCAGCACAAGCGCGGCTTCCGTGTTGGCGGCATTGTAGGGGATGGACAGGTAGGAGGAATTGGCAAGCGTGCCCTCCTCGAAGACCAGCGTGCGCACGGTATCCTGCAATTCGCCATCGGCAATCGCCGCCGAGGCCCGACCGGGGTTGAAGGAGAACCCGATATCGACCTCGCCATCGGCGAGAAGCTGGCCCAGTGCGGGCTCGTTCGCCGGGTAGGCGCGCCCCTGCCGCCAGAGATTGGGCGTGATCTCGTCGAGGAATTCCCAAAGCGGGGCAGTGACCGTGTCGTAATCCTCGCCAATAGGTTCGAGCAGGATCGACGGGTCGTCCAGCACGCCATAGAGCGCCTGCTTGAGAAAGCTGGTGCCAAGGAAGTCGGGCGGCTGCGGATAGGTGAAGCGGCCCGGATTGTCAGCGATCCACCTGCGCAACGCGTCGAGCGAGCGGGGCGGGTCAGCCACCGCCGCGCTGTCATATTCGAACACCATCTGGAACATTGCCCAGGGGCTGCCGAACCCTTCGACCGGCAGGGTGAAATCGACCAGAACGGCGGGGTTGGCCTCGGTATCGACCAGCGGCCAGTTGGGCAGATCTTCGGCGAACGGGCCGAAGAGCAGGCCCTGCTCCTTCATGCTGGCGAAATTGGCACCGTTGATCCAGATCACATCGACCGCGCCACCCGAATCGCGCCCGGCCTGCCGCTCGGTGATGACGCGGGTCACGGCATCGGCAGTGTCGGCCAGCCGCACATGCTCGAGCGTGATGGCATAGCGATCCTGCAACTCGTCGCCGACCGAGTCGATGAAGGCGTTGATGCGCGGATCGCCCCCCCAGGCGTGCCAGTAAACGGTCTGGCCGCGCGCGGCCTCGACCACGGCGTCCCAGTCCTGCGGGTCGGGGGTGTCGGCATGGGCGGCCGACAGGCCGACAGAGGCGAGGGCAATGCTTGCGAGTATCCGGTGCATGTGTGGTGTCCCTTGAAGGTTCGGTCGCAGCTTATACGTAGCCACCCGCACCGATGTTTCACCCGGTCCGCGCGGTTTTTCCGCCCGCTCAGCGCTTGCGCGCGAAACGCGGTTCGGTCCCGGCGATCAGTCGGCGGATATTGTCGGCATGTTTGTAGAAGATCATCAGCGCCAGTGCGACCATCAGCGCGACCATCTCGCCCGCCCCGAACGCCCAGGCCAGCAGCGGCGCCAGCGCGCTGGCGACAAGGGCGGCAAGCGACGAGATGCGCGAGGCCGCGAAGACAGCGGCCCAAAGCGCACAGAGCGCGAGCCCCAGTGGCCAGGCGAGCGCGATTGCGGTGCCGATATAGGTCGCCACCCCCTTGCCGCCGCGAAAGCCTATGAAAACGGGGTAGAGATGGCCCAGAAACGCCGCGACGGCGGCGACCTGCGCCGCATCCTCGCCAAGCGTCGCGCGCGCCAGCAGCACTGCGACCGCGCCCTTGCCCGCGTCCAGCAGAAAGGTCAGCAAACCGGCCGCCTTGTTTCCGGTGCGCATGACGTTCGTCGCCCCGATATTGCCCGAGCCGATGCCGCGCAGATCGCCCAACCCCATCACGCGCGCGATCACCAGGCCAAAGGCGACCGAGCCCAGCAGATAGGCGGCCAGCCCCACCAGCCCCAGCGCCCAGAGCGGTGTGACAAGCTCAGGCATTCGCCCCCTCTCGCGCATAGACGCAGGTGCCGGCGACATAGCTTGCCTGCACGCGGCCCTGCAGGCGGGCCCCGTCAAAGGGGGTGTTCTTGGATTTCGACATCAGCGTGAAGCGGTCAAGCACGAAGGGCGCATCCGGGTCGAACAGCACCAGATCGGCGGGCGCGCCCATGGCAAGCCGCCCCGCCGCCAGCCCCAGCCGCCGCGCCGGGTTCAGCGCCAGTGCGCGCCAGATCTGCGGCAGGCTCAGCCCCTCGGAGTGATGCAGCCGCATCGCCGCTGGAAGCAGCGTCTCGAGACCCACAGCCCCCGATGCGGCCTCCTCGAATGGCAGGCGCTTGGATTCCTCGTCCTGGGGCGTGTGCATCGAACAGATGATGTCGATCAGCCCTTCGCGCACCGCCTCGACCACGGCGCGGCGATCATCCTCGCTGCGCAGGGGCGGGGTGAGCTTGAAAAAGGTGCGAAAATCGCCGAGGTCGAACTCGTTCAGCGTCAGATGGTGAATCGAGATGCCCGCGGTCACGTCCAGGCCGTTATGCTTGGCGCGCTCCAGCGGGGGCAGGGCGCGGGCGCAGGTAATCTGGTCGGCGTGGTAGCGCGCGCCCGTCATCTCGACCAGGCCGAGGTCGCGGTCGAGCCCGATGCGCTCGGCCATGACCGATACCGCCGGAAGCCCCTTGAGCGAGGCAAACTTGCCGCTGGTCGCACAGGCCCCGGCCGACAGGCCCGCATCCTGCGGATGGCCCAGGATCAAGGCGCCCAGGCCCCGTGCATAGGTCATCGCCCGCGCCAGAACTTTGGTGTCGCGCGCCACGCGCTCGCCATCGGTAAACGCCAGCGCACCCGCGTCGAGCAGAAGCCCGATCTCGGCCATTTCGCGCCCGGCGCGGCCCCGCGTCAGCGCGGCTATGGCGCGGATATTGACTGGCGTGCGGGCCTGTGCGCGGCGGGTGACGTATTCCAGAACCTCGGGGGTGTCGATTGCGGGGTCGGTGTCGGGGCGCATGACGATGGTGGTGACCCCACCCTTCGCCGCCGCCAGCCCGGCCGTGCGCAGCGATTCCTTGTGCTGCGCACCGGGCTCTCCCACCTGCACGCCCAGAT
>PXES01000344.1 GCA_003564655.1 Paracoccaceae bacterium | reverse complement strand
TGGCGCAGCGCGGCGAAGATGCGCGGCGCCTCCGGGTAGGAGAGCATCAGCGCCAGGCTTTCGGGGGTGGTCAGCAGCACATGCGGCGGATCGACCCGCTGGCGCGCGCGCGTCGCGGCCCCGGTGTCGCCCGTGCGATCCTCGATCCGTAGCCCGAGGCGCAGTTCCTCGACAGGCCGCGAAAGATTGCGCGCGATGTCATGCGTCAGCGCTTTCAGCGGCGAGACATAGAGCGTGTGCAGCCCCGCGAGCCCGCCCGCGCAGGCTTCAGAAAGCGTCAGCAGGAACCCCGCCAGCGTCTTGCCGCCGCCCGTGGGGGCGATCAGCAGACAGTCGCCCTGCGCCTCCAGCATCGCGATCTGATGCGGATGCGGGCGCCATCCCTGCGCGGCAAACCAGTCCGACAGGGGGCGGGGCAGACGCGGCTGGGCAGTATCGGGCATCGGGCCTCGCGCTGTGGCTGCGATGAAGGCTATGGCGCGGGGCGGGAAAGACAAGCGGCGGGGGGGCGGGGCTGTTCGCCCGATCGGCGAGAGGGACCCGGCACCTGCTCGTGACCCGCGGGGCGATCCGACCCCGGCCGCGAACAGGTGACTGCGACCGGGCAAGCCGACGTCGTTTTCAGCGCGGCTCTGCTGATGCGTGACGGGGCAGGCTCAGGCCCCGGCGACCTGCGCGGCCGCGCGCGCAGGCGGCGCGCTGTTGCGTCGGCGCAATGTCCCTTGCACGCCTGATAGATCGCGATTGACGCGGCGTGATGCGAACCCACCGCTGCAACCGGTGATCCTGATCATCGCAGCGCCTTCGCCCCCGGCATCCCTCGCAAGCTTTTCCAGCCGTCCCCTGCCTGCGGATCTTTCGACAAGGCGAGCTTCCCCCCGACAGTCAGCAGGAACGCCACGGCCAGACCAGCGCCACGACCCCTGATACCCGGCGTCGGTCGCCGCACAGTGGTTCCCGCCGCTGCGGTGGCCTGCTTTTCCACATGGAAATGCCGCACACCCAGGTCGTTATGCGCCGCCGATGCGCAAGATCGCCGCGCAACATATGGCGCAGGCGCAGACGCATCAACGCTTTGTGTCAGGCGCGAGCGGGCCGGGATGCCCGGCATCACCAACCCGCCTTCCCCGCCCGCGAGAGGCAAAGGCGCCCTCGGGCCGCAGCCTGCGCCGCGCGCAGATGGAGAAATCGGGCGCGGCGGGGTTTCCCCGGCGCGGCGCAAACGCTATCTGCCCGCCATGACCCTGCGCCCGCGTTTCTGGACCGATATACCCCTGCACCGGATGACCGCCGAGGAATGGGAAGCGCTCTGCGATGGCTGTGGCAAATGCTGCCTGAACAAGCTCGAGGATATCGACACGGGCGAGTTGCTTTTCACCCGCGTGGCATGTCGGCTCTTCGATGATGCCACCTGCCGCTGCGCGAATTACGCCGAGCGCAAGCGGCTGGTGCCCGAATGTGTGGTGCTGACACCCGAGACGCTGTCCGAGGTCGCCTACTGGATGCCCGAGACCTGCGCCTACCGCCTGCTGCATGAGGGCCGCCCCCTGCCCGGCTGGCACCCGCTGATCACGGGCGATCCGGCCTCGGTGCACCGGGCCGGGGCGTCGGTGCAGGGCCGCACCGTGTCCGAGCAGACACTGGCGATCGAGACGTGGGAGGACTACCCGCTGGAGGGTTGAGCCGGTGCCTGTCCGACCGCGGCCCGTCGTCTGCCCGTCGTCTGCAAGAAAGCGCCCTCGGGCCGTGCCCACCCACCCACCCCGCACGCCCCGAGGGCGCTTTCCTGACACCTCTGTCGGGTGCCCGGCAGATACGATGCCGCGCAGCGCCGGGGTCTGGCCCGGGGTCCGCCCGGGCGGGCTGCGCTGTGACGCTCAACGGACGTCGCGCGCCATCTCTCGGCCCGTGCCTGCGCCCATGCGCAGGGCGGGTCAGGTCTCGCGCGATGTCGCGCCACGGCCCGGTCGCGCGGCGCCTGTCACCTCGGGGCAAGGCGGCCGCAGGCGCTGCGCATCTCCGAGATGTATCGGGGCGAGACCCCGCCCCCGATTGCTGTCAGAGATTTCGCAACGCGAGTTGCCGCGCGACCTCGGCGCGGACCAGTTTGCGGATGCTGCGGGTGATCCGTTCGCCAAGCTCTCCCTGCAGTTCCTGCCGCAGGATCTGGGCGACGATCCGCTGCAGCGTCTGCTCGTCGATGAGAGTGTCTTCGGCATCGTCGGGCGCCCGGTCGGGCGGAACATGCGCGGCCTGCGGGGGCGAAGATGGGGCGGCCGCGCTACCGCTCTCGAGCAGCGCCTCGAGCCGCGACAGCGTTGCGTCGAGCGCCGCCTCCTCGCGCTGACGCGCCTCGCTCGCCGCATCGGTGGCGGCGTCCGGGCGGGCATGCATCTCGGCGGGCGGGGGATCTGCCGGTGCGTCCGGCCCCGCCGCGAGGTGGAGGCGCCGACCATCGCCCGCAGCCGCGGACGCTCCGGGAGTGGCGCGTGCCTTGGTGATCCGCGCCAGCAAAGAGTCGGGCGTGTTTGCCGCCGCCGTCAGCCGCGCGGCCACGCGTGGGGCATCTGCGCTCTCGCCCGCGGCGGGCGGCGGGCTGCCGGTCGCGGCGTCAAGCCGTTGCGCGGCGGCGCCGGGGGGCGCGGGCGCAGCCTCGCGCGCCGTCGTCTCCACGCGCTGGACAGGGTCAGAGGGGGGATCGGGCGTCGCGGTCGCGCTGGTTTCGGGTGTGCCGCGCATAGCGGCAAGAGGCCTGTCCGGGCCTGCCCCCTGCGACGCGTCGCAGGGCGGGGCGGGCTGTGCCGCCGGGCCGGGCGCGGCCGTCTCAACCCCATCGCCTCCGGCAACCGGGGCGGGCGCAGTGCCTCGGGCCCCTGTCACAGTCGCGGAATGTCCCTCAGCGGGGGCCGCATCCGCATGCGGAGTGGCGTGCGACGCCGCCATCTGCGCCCCGGATGCGTGGGTGAATGCGGACGGCGCCGCAACGCTGGCGGGCGCCCTGGGGTCGGGCCGCATGGCGGGGGCGTCACGCTCCGGGGCGCCGCCCTCTGCCCAGGCACTCGCGGACCCATCCTGCGGGCCGGACGGATGAGCGGCATCCGCATCAGGCGCGACGCGCAGCGCCGAGGTGAGCACCAGCTTGCCGGGCGCATCGCTGGCAGGCGGGGCAGCCGGGCGGGCGCGCGACGGCTGATCATGCGAGACCAGCCTGCGGATCGACATCAGCACATCCTCGATTTCGTGACGCGACAACGGGTCTGACATGCGCGTTCGCCTTTCTGCTTCTGCGGCCTCTTGGTGCGTGCTCCGAACGCACGGGCCCTGCCTCGCGGGCAGTCTAGCGCGGCAAGCGAATCAAGACAATCGCCGCGCGCGGGGTTGGTTGACACGGACAGCGATCACGGGGCAGTCGCCCGGACTTCTCGCCATTCTACGACTGTCATGTAACACCGCTGCGCCTTGCGCCGCTTTGCCGCGCCCCTGCACTCCGTTTCCCGGCCTGCGCGGCTGCGCCGGAAGCGCCCTCGGGGCGTGCGGGGGAGGGTGGGTGGGCACGGCCCGAGGGCGCTTCGGGCGCGATGAGCGAGAAAGACCCGATCCGATGGCCGGTCACAGCATCACCGCAAGCCGGGCGGCGCGGTACAAGGACCGACTGGGAACATGCGCGCGCCGACCCGAGTCGCATGCGCGGCTTCTCACCGGCTCCTCCCGGCTGACCCGCAAGGGCAAGTCCCGCCTCTGCCGCGCGTGGCCCCGGCCTAGTCGCGCCCGATCGCGCGCAGCACACGGTCGAGCGCCTCGCCCTGCGACGAGGTGACAGGCGCGTTGCGCACAGCGTTGTAATACGCCTCCGGGTCATAGGTGGGGATGCCAAGGCCGAGATGTTCGACCGTCAGCAGGCCCATCGTGGCCAGCAGGTTGTAGGTCGCGCGCTGCTCGGCGGCCTGGGCCTCGAGCAGGCTGGTGCGGGCCTCGAGCAGGTCGGTCTCGGAGTTGAGCACATCGAGTGTCGTGCGCACGCCCAGCCGCGCCTCTTCGCGGGTGCCCTCGAAAGCGCTTTCCGAGGCGCGCACCTGTTGGCGGCTGGCGGCGATGCGCGCCCGCGCGACATCGACATTGGCCCAGGCCACGGCCACATTCTGCAACACGCGCGCGACGCTCTGATGCAGCCCGGCGCGGGTCGCGTCGCGCTGCGCATTGGCCTGCCGCGTCAGCGCGCTGAGCTGCCCGCCCTGGTAGAGCGGCCGCGTGTAGCGCACGCCCGCCGAAAAGTCGGTCTGATTGCTGCGCCCGGTCGAGGGGCTCGCCTGATTGCTGAAGCTGCGCCCGAGGCTGGCCGTGCCGCTGACGCTGCCCTGCCGCTGGCGCGCGACACGCTCCGCGTTGAACTCGGCCGCCGTCACCTCGTGCTGGGCTTGCAGGATGCCCGGATGCGTGCGCCGCGCGATGTCCTGCGCGGCCTGCAGCGAAGCAGCCGTGCGCGGCAGCGCGGGGGGCGGGCGCAGCTGGCCCGGTGTGGTGCCGGTGGCAAGCTTGTAGGCCTCGCGCGCGGCGGTCAGATCCCCCTCTGCGGCAGCAAGCGCCGAGCGCGCCGCTGCAAGCCGCGCCTCGGCCAGCGAGACATCCGTGCGGGTGACCTCATTCAGTTCGAAACGCTGCTGGGCGGCCTCGAGTTCCTGGCCGATGACACGCACAGTGGCGCGCCGCAGCGACACGGTCTCGGACGCGGTGCGCACGTCCAGATAGGCATTGATCGCTTCGCGCAGCACCTCCTGCTCGACATCGACCAGCGCCTGGCGGGTGGCGAGGACCTGCGCCTTGGCAGCCTCGCGCGCCAGCGCGCCGCGGCCGAAATCGATCAGCGTCACCTCGGCGGCAAGGCTGAAGGAGAGCGAGAGCGAGTCGGACCCGACCGGCTGGTAGCGGTATTGCGCATCGGCGATGAAGTTCAGCACCGGGCGCAACTGCGCGACGGCGACGGCGACATCCTCATCGGCGGCGCGCAGCAGGGCGCGGTTCTGCTCCAGCAGGTTGGAATTGCGGTAGGCCGCCGCCAGCGTGTCGCCCAGCGACTGCGCCGCGGCCGGTCCGGCGGCCAGTGCCAGCGCCGTGACGGCCCCTGCGAGAAAACTTCTGAACGCCATGCCCGATCCCTGCCCTTGCCTGTCTGCCCGGTCTCTGCCCTGAGCACCGCGCGCGCGGCGTTCAGAGCGTGAATTCTGTCGCGCGCTCGAATCCCGGCAGAACCGGGGCCGCCGCATTGAAGATATCGCGCCAGACGATGCTGTTGCCCTGACGGCGGCCCTGACGGACGACGCCCAGCGCGCCCTCCATGAACAGCGCGACGACGCGCCCGCCCTCGCGCAGCTGACCCACCAGCGCGTCGGGAAAGCGGCCTATGCCGCCCTGCAGCAGCATCGCGTCATAGGGCGCATGGGCGGCCGCGCCCTCGGCCAGCGGGCCCTTGTGCAGCACCACAGCCTCTGCATCGGTGCGCGCCAGCGCCGTCTCGGCCATCGAGATCAGGCCCTCATCCTCCTCGACCGCGACGACGCCCTGCGCCATGCGCGCCAGCAGCGCGCTGGAATAGCCGCTGCCCGTCGCGATATCGAGCACCAGATCGTCGCCGGTCAGAAACAGCGCATCGAGCATCTTGGACAGCGTGCGCGGGTCGAGCATCACGCGCCCCGGCGCCAGCGTCAGATTCTCGCCGACATAGGCGGCCTCGACCAGATCATCGGGGACGAAATGCTCGCGCGGGACGCGCAGCATCGCGTCGATGATCGGAAACTTGGTGACATCCGAGGGACGCACCTGGGTGTCCACCATCATCCTGCGGCGCGCGGCGAAATCGATCATGTGCGGAACTCGTCGGTGGCGATTGCTTGTTCGATAAATGACACAGAAGAGTCAGCCCCGCAACATCTGCACCTCGCCTGTGCAAGCGTGGGGTGCCGCCCGTGTCATTTCGGTGATATCTGGCAGGCAAGGACACAGGAAGCGGAGGACATCATGCAACTGACCGTCTATCTGGCCGGCGAGATCCATACCGACTGGCGCGAGCAGATCATTGCCGGGGCCGATGATCTGGCCGTTACCTTTACCGGGCCGGTGACCGACCATGCGGCATCGGACGATTGCGGCGTGCGCATTCTGGGCGACGAGGCCGAGACGTTCTGGCACGACCACAAGGGCGCCAAGCTCAATGCCATCCGCACCCGCAAGGCGCTGGAAGAAGCCGATATCGTCGTCGTCCGCTTTGGCGAGAAATACCGCCAGTGGAACGCGGCGTTCGATGCCGGTCAGGCGGCGGCGCTCGGCAAGTCGCTGATCGTGCTGCATGGCCCCGACCATCAGCACGCGCTCAAGGAAATCGACGCCGCCGCGCTGGCCGTGGCCGAGACGCCCGCGCAGGTGGTCCAGATCCTGCGCTATGTGCTGACAGGCGCGCTGCCCTGACACGAAGGGGATTCCCCCCTGCATCTTTTGCGGGCATGATCCGCGCGCTTTCTGGCACAGGAGATAACGGCGATGTTAAAGGAATTTCGGGAATTCATCGCGCGCGGCAATGCCATGGACATGGCCGTGGGGATCATCATCGGGGCCGCGTTCACTGCCATCGTGACGTCGCTGGTGGATGATCTGGTCAACCCGCTGATCGGCATTTTCGTGGGTGGCGTGGATTTTTCTGCCATCAGCTTCGGGATCGGTGATGCGCAGTTCATGGTCGGCAATTTCATCAATGCCGTGATCAAGTTCCTGATCATCGCTTTTGTGGTGTTCATGCTGGTGCGGACCGTCAACAAGCTGTCGCGGCTTGGCAGGGCCGAAGAACCGCCCGCGCCAGAGGCGCCCGCCGCGCCGACGGCAGAGGAATTGCTGGCCGAGATCCGCGACACGCTGAAAGCCCGCTGAGGGCGTGAGAAAAGCGCCCGCTCGGGGAGAGGCCCACCCACCCGCCAGCCTCCCGCTCGCGGGCGCTTGCCGCTTCGCGGCGCGCAACTCCTCGGGGCATATCAGCGCAGGTCCGGCCTTTTCGCGCGAGCACGCGGCACGGGCACGCGGCACGGGCACGCGACGCTGAAGGGCGCGGGCAAAGCGCCCCCGGGCCGTGCGGGTGGGTGGGCGGGGCACGGCCCGGGGGCGCTTTGCCCGCGCCGTGTCAGATATCCACCGCCGTCGTCTGGATCACCGTGCGCAGCGCGAAGGAGGACTGCATCTGCGTCACCCCCGGCAGGCGACTGAGATAGCGGCGGTGGATGCGGGCGAAATCCTCGGTGTCGGCGGCGACGATCTTGAGCAGGTAATCCGCCGTGCCTGCCATGAGATGGCATTCCAGCACATCCGGCACGCGGCTCACCTCGCGTTCGAAGGCATCGAGGATCTCGTCGCTCTGCCCCGACAGCGTGATCTCGACGAACACCACGGTCGCGCGCCCGATGCGCCGCAGGTCGAGCCGCGCGTGATAGCCCGCGATCATCCCCTCCGCCTCGAGGCGTTGCAGCCGCCGGTGGCAGGCCGAGGGCGAGAGGTGGATCATCTCGGCCAGCTCGGCATTGCTGATCCGCCCCTGCCGCTGCAGCACGCGCAGAATGCGGCGATCGGTCTCGTCTAGCTGCATCGCAGCGCAAACTCCTTCGATGGCTTGGCCCCGAGGCGTCGGTTTCTTCGCGCATTTCGCGGCAGTCCGACAGGGTTGTCAAGAATATCCCCCGTGCGGCGCGATATCCTGCGGCGAAAGCGAGGAGGATATCATGCTGATCGGGTGCCCGAAGGAAATAAAGCCGCAGGAATTTCGCGTGGGGCTGACCCCGCAGGCCGCGCAGGAGGCCATCGCCCATGGGCACCGCGTCATCGTCGAGGCGGGCGCGGGCGCCGGGGCCGGGTTCGAGGATGCCGATTACAGCGCCGCAGGGGCCGAGCTGGTGGACAGCGCCGCCGAGATCTTCGCCCGCGCCGAGATGGTGGTGAAGGTCAAGGAGCCACAGGCGGTCGAGCGCGCGCAGTTGCGCGAGGGACAGGTGCTGTTCACCTATCTCCACCTCGCCCCCGACCCGGACCAGACCGGCGATCTGCTGGCCTCGGGCGTGCCCGCCATCGCCTATGAGACCGTGACCGACAGCGCGGGCGGGCTGCCGCTGCTTGCGCCCATGTCCGAGGTGGCGGGCCGTCTGGCCCCGCAGATGGGCGCCTGGGCGCTGCAGAAGGCCAATGGCGGGCGCGGCGTGCTGATGGGCGGCGTGCCCGGCGTGCGCCCGGCCAGCGTGGTGATCATCGGCGGCGGCGTGGTCGGCACCGCTGCCGCCCGCGTGGCAGTGGGCATGGGAGCGAATGTCACCGTGCTTGACCGCTCCATCGCGCGGATGAGCTACCTTGACGACATCTTCATGGGCCGCCTGACCACGCAGTTCTCGGATGCAGCGACCGTGGAGTCGCTGCTGGAGCGCGCCGACATGATCGTGGGCGCCGTGCTGATCCCAGGCGCGGCGGCGCCGAAACTCATCACCCGCGCGCAACTGGGCCGCATGGCCCCCGGCGCGGTGCTGGTGGATGTGGCCATCGACCAGGGCGGCTGTTTCGAGACCTCGCGCCCCCCCACGCATGCCGACCCGGTCTACACGGTGGACGGCATCCAGCACTACTGCGTCGCCAACATGCCCGGCGCAGTGGCGCGCACCTCCACGCTGGCGTTGGGCAATGCCACCATGCCGCATCTGCTGGCACTGGCCGACAAGGGCTGGCGGCAGGCCTGCACGGATGACCCGCATCTGCTGGCCGGGCTCAACACCCATGCGGGGCATCTGACCAACTATGCGGTCGGCAAGGCGCTGGCGATCGACGTGCTGTCCCCGGCGATGGCGCTCAAGCACTGACAACGGCATCCGGGCAGGCTGGTCGGTTGACGCGCCGGCCGCGCCCCCGGGGCCCCACCAACACCACCCTGCCCGGCACTGTCATTGCCTGCGCTCCTGCCATCTGCCATTCTCTCTTGCAGAAATCTGCCGCCTCATAACATTCAAACCTTGCAATATGTTTTAATGTTGCCATATACTGCCGCAGAGACAGACAGGAGCACCCCATGAAACCCGAAGTCACCGCTTTCTTCGACGACGCCACCTTCACCATCACCTATGTCGTGCGCGACCCCAACGGGTCGTCCTGCGCGATCATCGATTCGGTGCTGGATTTCGACTACGCCTCGGGCCACACCTCGACCAAATCGGCCGACGAGGTCATCGCCTTCGTGCGTGACAAGGGCTACCGCGTCGAGTGGCTGCTCGAGACGCATGTCCATGCCGACCACCTGTCGGCCGCGCCCTACCTGCAGGAAAAACTGGGCGGCAAGATCGGCATCGGCAAGAACATCACCGTCGTGCAGGACACGTTCGGCAAGGTCTTCAACGAGGGCACCGAGTTCGAGCGTGACGGCAGCCAGTTCGACAAGCTGTTCTCCGAGGGCGATTCGATCCATATCGGCCAGTTGCGCGTCGATGTGCTGCACACGCCCGGCCACACGCCCGCCTGCCTGACCTACGTCATCGGCGACGCGGCCTTCGTGGGCGACACGCTGTTCATGCCTGATTTCGGCACCGCGCGCTGCGACTTCCCCGGCGGCTCGGCCGACATGATGTGGGATTCGGTGCAGAAGATCCTCGCCCTGCCCGAAGAGACCCGCATCTTCGTGGGCCATGACTACAAGGCCGAGGGGCGCGACCACTATGCCTGGGAAACCACGGTGGGCGAGCAGAAGGCCGCCAACAAGCATGTCGGCGGCGGCGCCACGAAAGAGGATTTCGTCCGCGCCCGCACCGAGCGTGACGCACAGCTTGGAATGCCCAAGCTCATCGTTCCCTCGCTGCAGGTGAACATGCGCGCAGGCCAGATGCCCGCGGCCGAGGATAATGGCACCGTCTATCTGAAAGTGCCGGTCAACAAGCTCTGAGCGGACGGCAGGAAACAGGGGGCCCGGCGCCCCCTGTGCAACAGGAGATTTGCATATGATACCGATGGATTGGGTCTGGGGCCTTGTCGGCGGGCTGATGATCGGGACAGCAGCGGCGCTGTTCCTGCTGGGCAATGGCCGGATCATGGGCGCAAGCGGGCTGATCGGCGGGCTGGTGGACCGCTCGGGCTGGGGCGACTGGCCCGAGCGGGTGGCGTTTCTGGCCGCGCTGGTCGTCGTGCCCGCGCTGATGCTGCCCTTCTACGCGGTCGAGGTCTCGACCAACATCACCTCGAACCTCGCGATTGTCATCGCGGGCGGGCTGCTGGTCGGCATCGGCACGCGGCTGGCCAATGGCTGCACGTCGGGGCACGGGGTCTGCGGCATCTCGCGCTTCTCGTTGCGGGGCATCGTGGCGACAGTGTTCTATCTGCTCGCGGGCGGCATCGCGATGGTGCTGTTCCGCCATGTTCTGGGGGGGATCTGATGAGCCGTATTCTCATTGCCGCCGCATCGGGCGGCCTGTTCGGCGCGGGGCTTCTGGTCTCGGGCATGACCAACACGGTCAAGGTGCAGGGGTGGCTCGATATCTTCGGCGCCTGGGACCCGACGCTCGCTTTCGTGCTGGGCGGCGCGATCTTGCCGATGCTGGTCGCGTGGCACCTGACCACACGGCGACAGGCCGCGATCACCGGGGCCAGCTTTCCGGCCCGGCCCGACCCGAAGCTGGGGCACAACCTGATCATCGGCTCGGTCCTCTTCGGCGCGGGCTGGGGGCTGGTGGGGCTGTGCCCCGGACCGGCAATCGCCTCGCTCAGCTGGGGCGGCACGGGGGGCATCACCTTTCTTCTCGCGATGATCGCCGGTATGCTGGCCGCCAACCCCATCCGGCTGCGCCTCGACCGGGTCGCCGCCGCCTGACCGGAGCTTGTTCATGGAGATCCGCCCGCTGACCGACGCCTACGCCGTCTCGCCCCAGATCACGCCCGAGGACATCCCGATGATCCTCGCGGCGGGCTACAAGACGGTGGTCTGCAACCGCCCCGATGGCGAGATCCCGCCCGACCTGCATGCGGACCAACTCCGCGCCGCGGTCGAGGGGGCGGGGCTGCGCTTTGTCGACAACCCGGTGATCGGCGGCGCGATCACGCGCGAGAATGTCGCGGCGCAGGGTCAGGCGATGGCCGACAGCCAGGGGCCGGTGCTGGCCTATTGCGCCTCGGGCAACCGCTCTTCGATCGTCTGGGCGCTGGCCCAGGCCGGCGCGCGCCCGACGGACGAGCTGATCGCCACGCCCGCGCGGCACGGCTACAACCTCGAGCCCTTCCGCGAGACCATCGACAAGCTGGCGGCGGGATAGGCGCGAAACCGGGCTTGCGCCCATCCCCCAACGGCGCTAAGGCAGCGCCACTTCACAGGCAGAGGCGGGCCGCGGGACAGACAGCCCCCGCGCGTCCACCGGTTGAGGTGCCGCCCAGGCGGCCCTTCAGATCCTCTGCCGAGGCGCAAACCGGAAAGGAACACGACATGGCGCTTCCCGACTTCACGCTGCGCCAGCTTCTGGAAGCTGGCGTTCATTTCGGCCACCAAACCCAACGCTGGAACCCGCGCATGGCGCCGTATATCTACGGCGAACGCAACGGCATCCACATCGTCGACCTGACGCAGACCGTGCCGATGCTCGACGCGGCGCTGAACGTGATCCGCGAGACGGTCGCCAAGGGCGGCTCGATCCTCTTCGTGGGCACCAAGCGGCAGGCCTCGAAGGCGATTGCCGAGGCGGCCGAGAAATCCGCGCAATTCTACATGAACCATCGCTGGCTGGGCGGCACGCTGACCAACTGGAAGACCGTGTCGCAGTCGATCCAGCGGCTCAAGGCCATCGACGAGCAGCTTGAGAGTGGTGCCGAGGGGCTGACCAAGAAGGAACGCCTGGGCATGGAGCGCGAGCAGGCCAAGCTGCAGGCAAGCCTTGGCGGGATCCGCGACATGGGCGGCGTGCCGAACCTCTTGTTCGTGATCGACGTGAACAAGGAAGACCTCGCCATCCTCGAGGCCAAGAAGCTGGGCATTCCGGTCGTCGCCGTGGTCGATACCAACTGCCCGCCCGAGGGGGGGGACTACATCATCCCCGGCAATGACGACGCCGCCCGCGCCATCGCGCTCTATTGCGATCTGGCGTCCCGCGCCGCGCTCGACGGGATGAGCGCGCAGATGGGTGCCGCCGGGATCGATGTCGGCGCGCTGGAGGAAACGCCCGTGGAAGAGGTGCTCGCCGAGGCGGGCGTCGAGGGCGAGCAGAGCTGAGCATCTGACACGAATTTGCGGGCGCGGCGCGCGACAGTTGCCGCCGCGCCCCGCACGTCAATCCCTGCAGGAGACACGACAATGGCTATCACCGCTGCAATGGTGAAGGAACTGCGCGAGACGACCGGCGCAGGCATGATGGACGCCAAGAAGGCACTGACCGAAACGAATGGCGACATGCAGGCCGCGCAGGACTGGCTGCGCACCAAGGGGCTTGCGAAAGCCGCCAAGAAATCGGACCGGATCGCTGCCGAGGGGCTGGTCGGCATCGCGGTCCGGGGCGGGCGCGGCGTCGCGGTCGAGATCAACTCGGAAACCGATTTCGTGGCCAAGAATGCCGAGTTTCAGGGCATGGTCGCACAGATCACCACCGCGGCGCTGGAGGTGAACACCCTGGACGCGCTGAACGCGGCGGATCTGGGCGGCAAGCCGGTGTCGACCGTGATGACCGATGCCATCGCCAAGATCGGCGAGAACATGACGCTGCGCCGCATGGCCGTGCTCGAGGGCGAGACTGTGGCCGCTTATGTCCACAATGCCGCAGCCGAGAACATGGGCAAGATCGGCGTTCTGGTGGCGCTGAAGGGCGCAGATAACGGCATCGGCAAGCAGATCGCCATGCACATCGCCGCGACCAGCCCCGCCTCGCTGTCCGAGGCCGATCTCGACCCCGCGCTGATCGAGCGCGAGAAGAGCGTGCTGACCGAGCAGGCGCGCGAATCGGGCAAGCCCGAGGCGGTGATCGAGAAGATGATCGTCGGGCGGATGAAGAAGTTCTTCGAGGAAGTGACGCTTCTGGGCCAGAAATTCGTCATTGATCCCGACAAGACCGTGGGTCAGGCCGCCAGCGAGGCCGGCGTCGAGGTGACGGGCTTCATCCGCATGGGTGTGGGCGAAGGCATCGAGAAGGCCGAGGAAGATTTCGCCGCCGAAGTGGCGAAGATGAACAGCTGAGCCGCCGCACATGGCGGAACTCTCGCGCGGCGCCCCTTCGCGGGCGCCGCGTCGCGTTTTTGGGGCCCAACGCCGGTCTGACTGATTGCGGCACTGCGCGGCAAGCGGCGCGCAAGGCGCCCTCGGGGCGTGCATGGGCGGGTGGGTGGGCACGGCCCGAGGGCGCTTTGCTTATCCCGCGAGCAACTCCCGCACCCGGGCGGCCAGCCAGTCAAGCTGGCTGTCGCGCAACCCCAGTTCCGCCAGATGCGACGCGGTGTTGAACAGATAGGCCGCGTTCGGCCCGCGCCCGCCCACAGCATGGGCGATGATGCGCGCCTGCTCTTCCAGCGGCAGCCCGCCGCAATACTGGTCGTGGTCGCGGTCGATCACATAGGTCACGGCCCCGACCTGTGTGCCATCCTCCAGCGTCACCTCGCAGCGCGTCTCGAGATAGGCCGCCGAGATCAGCTCGCGCGCGCGCAGATATTCAAGGCTCTCGGCGGCGATGGCCTGCGGGATCTCGAAGGCCAGCCCGTCGCACCCCCCCGTGCCCTGGTCGAGCGCCAGCACCAGCCCCGGTGCCTCGGGCGTGCCGCGATGGTGGATCGAGCGCATGCAGAACGACCGCTCATACCCCGCCAGCCGCGCCCGGCAGGCCCGCGAATGGGCAAACCCCGGCTGCCAGATAAGCGAGCCGTAACCGAACACCCAGAGGGCCGCATCCTGTGACGTCATGTGACTGGTCCCTTGCATCGGGTGCGATGTAATGGAAAGCCGGGGAAACGAAAAGAGAGGCGCGCTATGCGGTTCATTCTCTGGCTGGCGCTGGCCGGCGCTGTGCTGTTCGGCGGCTACTGGGCCGGGGCGGCCTATCTCGCGGGGCAGCAGGCGCAGGCGCTGATCGACCGGAACGTCGCCATCAGCGGCCAGCCCGGCGCGGGGCGCGGCTTTCCCCGGCAGTTTCAGACGATCATCTCGGCCCCCGCCTGGCAGGACCCGGCCGCAGGGCGCGGCTGGCGGGCCGAGGCCATCACGCTACAGGCCGAGAGCCTGCGCCCCATGCGCCTGGCCGCGCAGCTCTCGCCAGTGCAGGCGCTGACCCTGGACGAGGCCGAACATGCGCTGGATACGCACGAGATGGTGGTGACCGGGCGGATCGCCCCGGACCTGACGCTGGCCGAAACCACGCTTGAGATGCAGGCCGCCACCCTGACCCCGCCGCTTGGCCTTGCGGCAACCGGTCCAGTGGCCGCGCGCCTGACGCAGACCGATGGCGCGACCTACGCGCTGCGCGTTGATGGCGCGGCGCTGACCCTTGGCCCCGGGCTGCGCGCGCTGCTCGACCCCGGCGCGGTGCGGGCGGGCAGTCTCGACGCGCTGGAAATCCGCGCCGATCTGACCTTTGAGGCGCCCCTCGACCCGCGCCGCACAGCGCCGCGCCTGACCGACATCGCACTCGACGCCGCCCAGGCCGACTGGGACGGGCTGGAAGTGGCCCTGTCGGGCGAGGTCACGCGCGACGATCAGGGGCTGCTCGACGGGCGGCTGCGGTTGGAGCTGTCGGACTGGCAGGCGCTGCCCCGCGCCCTGGTCGACGCCGGGATGCTGGAGGGGGATACAGCGACAATGGCGGCGATGCTGCTGGCGTCGCAGGCCGCCCCCGACAGCCAGGCCGTGGCGCTAGACCTCCGGCTGACGGGCTCGGCCGTCGCGCTCGGCCCGTTTACGCTGGCGCGCCTCCCGCCGTTCTAGCCAGCGGGCATTCACCCACCAGGCCACCGGCACCGCACAGATCACGCCAAGCGAATTGGCGAGCATGTCCCACCAGTCGAAGCCGCGTCCGAAATAGGGCTGGATCACCTCCATCACCACCCCGTAGCCGATGGCGAGCGGCGCGGCCCACACCCAGTGGCGCGGCGCAACGCTCAGACCCGGCAGCACCATCGCGAAGAACAGTGTGAAATGCACAAGCTTGTCGAAATTCTGCGGCGGCTTCACGGGCGCTTTCGGCACTGGCATCAGCAACAGAACCGCCGTCACAAGCGCCAGCAGCACCGAGGCCCCTGCCCCGATCATGATCCGCCTGCGCACGACTTGCGACACTTGCACTGCCCCGATTGCCGGACCGCCCTGTGCCGCCCGCCGTCACAGGGCGGTCCTTGCACGTTCGCCGCGCCGCTTCAAGCGGGCATCGCCGCTGCCTCACGGTGCCGCAACTGCGACGTGATGCGGGTCATGGCACGATCCTCGAGCTGGCGCACACGTTCTTTCGAAATGCCCATCTCGGCGCCGATCTCGGCCAGGGTGCGCGGCTCATCCTGCAGATGCCGCTCGGCGATGATGCGATGTTCGCGCGCGGGCAGGGTGCGGACGGCACGGTAAAGTGCGGCGCGGCGGCGCTCGGTCTCCAGCCGGTCGAGGACATGGGCTTCGGTATCGACATCGGTATCTTCCAGCGCATCCACCCAGTCGCGACCGCCCTCGCCGCCCGCCTCGCCGCCCGATTGCGGCACGTCGAGCGACATGTCCTGCCCGGCCATGCGCCCCAGCATGATCTCGACCTGCGCCTCGGGCACGTCGAGTTCGCGCGCCACTGTCGCCGACAACGCCTCGCTGCGCGTCGCGCCATCATCGAGCCGGGCAAGCGTCTTGCGCAGATGGAAGAAGAGCTTCTTCTGGTTGGCATTGGTCGCCGTGCGCACCACCGACCAGTTGCGCATGACATAATCCTGCATCGAGGCGCGGATCCACCACGCCGCATACGTCGAGAAGCGCGCGCCGTTCTCGGGGTCGTATTTCTCGGCCGCGCGCATCAGCCCCAGATTGCCCTGCTGGATCAAATCGTCCAGCGGCATCCCGTAGCGGCGAAACCGCGTCGCGACCGATATCGCCAGCCGCCCATACGCCGTGATCAGCCGGTGCAGCGCCGCCTCGTCGCGCCGGTCGCGCCAGGCGATCGCCAGGGCCTGCTCGGTCGCGGGGTCGAGCATCTCTTGCGCCATGGCGTCACGGATGAAACGGCTGGTGCCCGGATCGCGGGTTTCCATGGGGAACCTCATTTGATAGCGAGTCGATACTGTATCGCATCGCTACCATCTGGCCGCGCCGCTTGTCAACGCCCCGGCGCGGGACTATCTGCCCCGCCATGAGCGACATCTCGCCCCGCCCTGCCCCGGATCTGGCCGACATGATCGTGCATCTTGCGCGGCTGGGTCAGAGCACTGCGGCCACGCGGCTGACAGCGGCGCAATGGGGCGCGCTGCGCTACTTTGCACGCGCCAGCCGCCTGTCGCGCACGCCCTCGGCCTTCTCGTGCTATCAGGCCACAACGCGCGGGACGGCCTCGCAGACCGTGAAATCGCTGGTCGAGATGGGGCTGCTGGAACGCCGCAGCCACGCCACGGACGGGCGCAGCACGATCCTCGAGTTGACCGAGGCGGGCCACGCCATGCTGGCCGAGGACCCGATCGAGGATTTGCGCCGTGTCCTCGACCGGTTGCCGCCCGAGGCGCGCGCCAGCCTGCAGGGCGCGCTGGGACAGGTCATGTCCGATCTGGCCGAACGCCGCGACGCCCCGGTCTTCGGCTCTTGCGTGGATTGCACGCATTGCCTGCGGGTGGCGGGCGAGGTGATCTGCCGCCAGTCGCAGGCCCCCCTCGACCGGGCCGAGATGGACGCGATCTGCGTGGCCTTCGCGCCGGCTTCGGGCGTCAAGCAGTAGCGCGCCCCGCGCGGGGGCTGTGGTTGGCACGGGGTTCGGCTGATCCCCCCGGTGCTGTGCGTTTGCGCAGATCGCGCGAAAGCGCCCTCGGGCCGTGCCCACCCACCCGCCCTTGCACGCCCCGAGGGCGCTTTGGGTTCAGTCGCGCAGGCCGGAAAACCCTGTCGCGATCAGTGATCGCCCCGACGCCGGATCGGCTGGAAAGCGACAGCCCTCAGCCTGCCTTCGCAAGCTGGCCCAGCGCCTGTTCCAGCCGCGCGATCTCGTCACGCAGCAGCACGGCGCGGTCCTCGGCCTCGCTGACCACCTCCTCGGGGGCGCTGGCGCGGAATTTCGGGTTGGCGAGCCGCCCGTCGATGCCGCCCAGCTCCTTGCGCGCTTTCTCGGCGGTCTTCTCCAGCCGCGCGCGCTCGGCCGCGATGTCGATCACCCCTTCCAGCGGCAGGCCAAAGGTGCCGCCTTCGACCGTGACGGTGATCGACCCCTCGGGCAGGGCGTCCGCGGCCTCCAGCGACGCGATGCGCGCCAGTCGCAGGACCAGCGGCCGGTTGCGGGCCAGCCGCGCCGCGCCCTCGGCGTCGAGTTCGAGCTGCACCATGTTGAGCTTCAGACCCACCGGCACGCGCAACTGGGCACGGGCCGAACGGATCTCCTCGATCAGGGCGATCACCCAGCGCATTTCGCGCATGGCGGCGTCATCGACCAGTTCCGCCCCGTATTCGGGCCAGGGCGCATGGGCGCAGAGCGTCTCGCGCTTGCCGGTCAGGCCCCACAGCTCTTCGGTGATGAAGGGCATGAAGGGGGGCAGCAGGATCATGCATTGATCGAGCACCCAGGCCATCGTCGCGCGGGTCTCGGCCGCCTCCTCCGTGTCGAAGAGCGGCTTGGCGAATTCCACATACCAGTCGCAGACCCGCCCCCAGACAAAGGCATAGAGCGCGCTGGCCGCGTCGTTGAAGCGGTATTCGGCGAGCGCGGCGTCGACCGTCTCGCGCACTTTTGCCGTTTCCGAGAGAATCCAGCGGTTGACCGTGGCCTGCGGCTGCGGCGGCGGTTGGGTCGCGTGCCCTTCCCACACGCCGTTCATCTCGGCAAAGCGGCAGGCGTTCCAGAGCTTCGTCGTGAAGTTGCGGTAGCCCGCGATGCGGTTCGTGTCGAGTTTCAGCACGCCGCCGAGGCTCGCCATTGCCGCATTGGTGAAGCGAAGCGCGTCGGCGCCGTAGTCGTCGATGATCTCCAGCGGGTCGATGACATTGCCCAGGGATTTCGACATCTTCTTGCCCTTGGCGTCGCG
>PXES01000165.1 GCA_003564655.1 Paracoccaceae bacterium | reverse complement strand
TCCTCGATGATCAGGTCATCGACACGCACCACCCCGCCGGTCGGCCCGGTCAGATCGATCCCGAAATGCGCGAACGCAACCTCGGTCGGCCAGACCATATCGACACCAGGCCGCGCGCCCGTTCCGACTATCGCCGAGACCTCGACCACGGCGCCGTAGTCGGAAAGCGTTGTCACCGGGCCGGTGGTGGTGATCCCGCTCACCTGCTGGTTGAAGCTGTTGCCTGCCCAGGCCGCGATCGCGACACTGGGCAACACACCGCTGATCGCCTTGATGCGCGCGCGGATGCGCAGATAGGTGCCCGGCAGGATCGGCACCTCGCCCATCCAGCGCAGCCTAGTGGTGGCGCTGAGTTTCTGGATCTCGAGCGCGCCGCCGAAATCGGGGTCCGAGGGGACGAATGCGGCGAAGGCGGCCTCGTCATAGGTGGGCGTTCCGGGGCGGCCCGTGGTCTGCGACCAGACATCCAGCCCGGCAGAAAAGGGTGGTGGCATCAGTGCCAGCCCCTGGGTAACGGCCATGTTCATTTCGGATCCCTCTTGTGAATCATTCCGGGACCGACCGCGCCGGACGGGCAGGGTGACCCCTGCCAGCCCGCGACAGGCCGGATCGGACAAGAGTTACGAAAAAGCCATTAACCTCGGCTGAGGTGAGCGTGCGCTGCGCCTGACAGAGGCCTCGGTTGAGCCGCCCGGTGCATTGCCATAGGACGCCTGTTCAAAACGCCTTGGGGCCGAGCCCACCCACCTGACCTTGGATGCCCCGAGGGTGCTTTGGGTCGGTCGCGCAGGCCGGAAAAGCCTGTGCGGATGAGTGGTGTTCGGCCCGACGCGGTATCAGGCGCCGACCTCGGGCGCGCGCAGGATCTGCACACCGTTGATGAGCCAACCCGCGTCAGTCTGGATCATCTGATAGCCCAGCACATGCAGCCGTCCGCCGCCATCGCGGATCATGACGCGTTGCAACACGCGCCCGCCGACCTCTTGCTGGTCGAGCATCGTCACCTCTTGGGGGCGATGCACCATCGGGTAGCCATTCCGGACCATCTGTCCGAAACGCTCGGGCGTGCCGAAGAGGCGTTTGATGTTGGGGCTGGCATAGCTGAAGGCAGTGTCGAAATCATCGGCGAGAAAAGCGTCGAGCTGGTCCGAGATGACCGACCGGATTGGATCGGCCTGTGCCTGCGGGGCGGATGCGAGACCGAAACAAAGTGCGAGGATGGCGAGAGCATGGCGCATGATAACGTCCTCCTGAACCCCTTACGCGCGGGTCGGGGTCCCGGATCACATTGGCCGCGACACCTGGCTTCGGGCTTGCGCCGCGCCGGCTTGCACGCGATACCCAAGGCGCGGCGATCGCTGGAACGAGGGACGTGATGGAGGTGTCAGGCAAGACGCATTGGCGCGCATGGGGCGTGGTGGCGCTGGTCTTCGTCGCGCTGCTATGGCTGCTGGGCGACATGCTGCTGCCCTTCGTCACGGGCGCCGCGATTGCCTATTTCCTCGATCCGGCGGTGCAGCGGCTGGTCCGTGCCGGGGCGCCGCGCGTCGTGGCAGTGACGCTGCTGATGCTCGTGGTGCTGGGTGTGTTGGTCCTGGCCATCGTGCTGATCGTGCCTGCGGTCATCGCGCAGGTGGTCGAGTTCACGCGCGCCGCCCCCGACCTGCTGGCGCAGCTCGAGGATTGGCTGCGCGACCGCTTTTCCGGCATTCAAGGGCTCGAGGATCAGCTCCGCGCCTCGCTTGCGGCGATGGGCGAGACGATACAGGACCGCGGCGGCGAGTTGGCGCAGGGGCTTATGCGCTCGGTCACGGGGCTGGTCAGCGCGCTGATCTTTCTGGTCATCACGCCGGTTGTGGCGTTCTACCTGCTGCTTGACTGGCCGCGCGTGCTCTCCAGCGCCGATGACCTGCTGCCGCGCCCCTACGCCCCGGTGATCCGCGACCTTGCCGGGCAGATCGACCGCTCGATTGCCGGGTTCGTGCGCGGGCAGGTGACGGTCTGCCTGATCCTCGCGGCCTACTACGCCACGGCGCTAGGGCTCGTTGGGCTGCAATTCGGGCTGGCGATCGGGGTCATTGCGGGGTTGATCTCGTTCATTCCCTATATCGGCGCGATCGTCGGCGGGGTGCTGGCGATCGGGGTCGCACTGTGGCAGTTCTGGGGTGCGCCGGGGCCGATTGTGGCCGTGGCGGCGATCTTTCTTCTGGGCCAGTTGCTCGAAGGGAATTTTCTGGTGCCGCGCATCGTCGGCCAGTCGGTGCGGCTGCACCCGGTCTGGCTGCTCTTTGCCATCTCGGCCTTCGGGATGCTGTTCGGCTTCACCGGGATGCTTGTCGCGGTGCCGCTGGCGGCCTCGGTCGGGGTGCTGGTGCGCTTCGGGCTGGAGCGCTACCGCGACAGCGACCTCTATCGCGGCGCGGGTGCAGGCCGGGATGACAGCGAATGACGCGCGGCACGCAGTTGCCGATGCCGCTTTCGCTGCCGGTGCGCCTGTCACGCGACGATTTCGTGCCCGCACCGTGCAATGCCGCAGCGCTTGCCATGCTCGATCGGGGCGGCTGGCCGCAGGGCAAGCTGGTCCTGACCGGGCCAGAGGGGTCGGGCAAGACGCATCTGCTGCACATCTGGGCGGGTGCGTGCGGGGCCGTGCTGCTGGATAGCACCGCACTTGGCGCGACCGATCCGGAGGCGCTGGCCGCGCAAGGGGCGGGGGCGATCGACGATGCCGATGCCTGCGCGGGCGAGGTCGCGGCCGAGACGGCGCTGTTTCACCTGCACAACCTGCTGGCCGCGCGTGGCGGCGCGCTGCTGCTGTCTGCCCGTGCGCCGGTCCGCGACTGGGGCATCGCACTGCCGGATCTGGCCTCGCGTCTGCACGCGGCGGCGCATGTCGGGCTGGGCGCACCGGATGATGCGTTGCTGGCCGCGGTGCTGACCAAGCTCTTTGCCGACCGCCAGCTCGCGGTGTCCGACACGCTGATCCCCTACCTGCTGGCCCGGATGACACGCTCGCTTGCGGCAGCGCAGATGCTGGTCGCGCGGCTGGACGCCGAGTCGCTGGCGCGCAAGGTGCCGGTCGGCACCCGGCTGGCTGCCGATGTCCTGCAGATGTCGCGCGATAACGAATAGGTCAGCCCCGGTTTCGATCTTGTTTCAAGGCCCTGCGGCGCCTATCCTCTTTTCATACTTGAATTTCCGGAGGTCACCTTGCGCCAGTCCTTTTTTGCTGTCCTTTCGTTGTGCCTGTTTCTTGCCTCTCCCGCGCTCGCCGAGCGTGAGATTTCCGGTCAGATCAGCGTGCTGGAGCGCATGGCGCTTCCCGATGACACCATGATCCTCGTTGATTTGGTCGATGCCGATGACCGGGTGGTGGCCAGCGCCCGCAGAGCGACCGAGGGGCAGCAGAGCCCGTTCGACTTTGCGCTGACCGGTCCGGCAGAAAGCCTGCTGGTGCTGCGGGTGGGGCTGCGCGGGATGGAGGACGGTTTCTGGCTGAGCGAGCCGCTGGGCATCGCGCCGGGCACCGGGGACATGGATGTCGGCAGCCTGCGCGCCATCCGCACGCCGCTGATGGGCTTCGCGTCGCTTCTCGCCTGCGGCGACCAGTATATCGAGATCGGCTTTCTGCCCGACGAGGTGCGGCTGCGCCTGAACGAGCAGTTGATCACCATGCAGTCCAGGCCCGCCGCCTCTGGCGCCTATTTCGAGGCGCCGGACAACCCCGCCACGTCCGTCCATTTGAAAGAGGACTCAGCGATACTGCGCATCGACGGTGCGGAACTGTCCGAATGCCGCCTGATCCGCCCCGAGATCGACATCACTCAGGGTGTGTGGAACATCAGCGCCATCGGCGACAGCCCGACGGTGTTTCCCTCGCGCACCGAACTGGTGTTTTATCCCGACGGAAGGGTGACGGCCTCGGTCGGTTGCAACCGTATGGTCGGGAATTATCGCCGCCATGGCGGGGTGCTGACCTTCGGCCGCATCGCCAGCACCATGATGGGCTGCCCGGACGAGGTGGCCGCGCAGGAACGGCGTTTCGCCGAGGCGCTGGTGCGGATCGACGGCTACAGGCTTGACCCGGAGAACCGGCGCCTGCGCCTGACCGCCGCGGGCGAGACAGTGCTGCAGGCCCGCAAATAGGCGCGGCCGCGGGCATGATGCGATGCCCGTTCTGCGCCGTTACCGGATTGTCGCGAAACAGGGATACCGCGAAAGTACCATGACCCGTTCCGAGCCGTCATACGACACCCCCGCCACGACACAGGCCGTCGCGCCAGCCCGGAGCGACCCGCCCGTACCCGTCCCGGTCGCGCCCAGCACGGACTTTCTGTCCGCACCCTTCCCCGAGCCCGTCGCGATAGAGGGGTTCGACCCCGCCGGACCGGAGCGCTTCTTCAACCGCGAGCTGTCGTGGCTGGCCTTCAACTGGCGGGTGCTGGAGGAGGCGGTGAACCCGC
>PXES01000284.1 GCA_003564655.1 Paracoccaceae bacterium | reverse complement strand
GCGTGCTTAGGCCCGCGCGGGCGCAGCGTCAAGGCTGGTTCACGACCAGCGGACCGATATTGCGCCCGGCAAGGATGTGCACATGCAGATGCGGCACTTCCTGCACCCCGTCGCTGCCGGAATTGCTGATGACGCGATAGCCGTTGCCGCCATCGCCCGGGCCGACACCCAGTTTCGCGATCCCCTCGCCCACGGCGCGGGTGTAATCGAGGATTTCGGCCTCGGACGCCGCGCGCGCGAAATGATCATAGCTGACATAGGGGCCCTTGGGGATGACCAGCACATGATGCGGCGCCTTGGGGGCGATGTCGGCGAAGGCGAGGCTATGCTCGGTCTCGTGTACCTTGTTGCAGGGCAACTCGCCGCGCAGGATCTTCGCGAAGATGTTCTGATCGTCGTAGATATAGTCCATCGCGCTCACTCCGCTGCCGTGGCCCAGCCCGAGACGGCCTTGACCTCGAGGAAGTCCTCGATCCCCCAGACGCCGCCCTCGCGTCCGTTGCCCGACTGTTTCATCCCGCCAAAGGGCGAGCCCGCGCCGCGGCTCTTGCCGTTCATCTCGACCATGCCCGACCGCAGCTGGCGCGCGAGGCGGTTGCGCCGCGCGCCATCCTCGCTCTGCACATAGTTGGTCAGCCCGTAGACCGTGTCATTGGCGATGGCGACGGCTTCGTCCTCATTCTCGAAGGGCAGGATCGACAGCACCGGGCCGAAGATCTCCTCGCGCGCGATGGTCATGTCGTTGGTGACATCGGCAAAGACCGTGGGGCGGACGAAATAACCGCGATTGACGCCCTCGGGGCGGCCAAGCCCCCCGGCGACAAGGCGCGCGCCCTCATCCATGCCCGTCTGGATCAGATCCTGGATCTTGTCGAACTGCGTCTGGCTGACGACCGGGCCGATATGGCGGCCGGGTTCCGACGCAGGCCCGACCCTGGTCGCCTCGGCCAGTTCGCGCGCCTGCTCGACCGTGCGGTCATAGATCGAGCGCTCGACCAGCATCCGGGTCGGCGCGTTGCAGGACTGGCCGGTGTTCTGAAAGCAGTGCATCACGCCGCGCTTGACGGCCTTCTCGTCGGCATCGGCGAAGATCAGGTTCGCGCCCTTGCCGCCGAGTTCCAGATGCACGCGCTTGAGCGTCTCGGCCGCGTTCTTCGAGATGGCGATGCCTGCGCGGGTCGAGCCGGTGAAGCTGACCATATCGACGTCCCTATGCCCCGAAAGCTGCGAGCCGACCCCCGGCCCGTCGCCCTGCACCATGTTGTAGACGCCCTTGGGCGTGCCGGCCGCATCCATGATCTCGGTCCAGACGACCGAGGACAGCGGCGCGATTTCCGAGGGTTTGAGAACCATCGTGCAGCCCGCCAGCAGCGCCGGAATGACCTTGAGCGTGACCTGGTTCATCGGCCAGTTCCACGGCGTGATCAGCGCGCAGACACCCACCGCCTCGCGGATGATGCGGTCATCGGGGGCGTGATCGCCCAGCGGCGTGATGAACTCGATCTGGTCAAAGGCCGAGATGAAGGCCGAGATGTTGCCGACCCCTGCCGCCACCTGGCTCGCGCGCGAGAGGTCGATCGGCGCGCCCATCTCGAGGCTGATCGCCTGCGCCATATCGTCGGCGCGGGCCTTGTATTCCGCAAGGATTCGCTTGGCGAGGGCCAGCCGCTCGGCCGGGTCGCTGTGCATCCAGCCGGGCAGGGCCGCTTTGGCTGCGGCAACAGCACCGTCGGTATCGGCCGCACCGCCAAGCGAGATCACCGCGCAGGGCTCTTCGGTCGAGGGGTCGATGACATCGAAATCCTGTCCGGCGACCGGGTCGCACCAGGTGCCGTTGATGTAGAACTGCCGCTTGTCGAGCATGTCGCGTCTCCCTGACCTGTTGCAATCTATCTGGCACTGCCGCGCAGCAGGTGCAAGGGCGCCTCGCGCATGGGCCATGGCCGCCCGCGCGGCAGCAAGCGGTCTGGCGCAGGCCCCGTCCCGTCAGCGCGCCGCACCGTGACGCTGGCACCAAGGCACTGTCGCGGGCGGGGCGCAGTGACCCCGCCGCGCAGAAGCGCCCGCTCGTGGCCCCGCCCACCCCCCCCCTCAATGGCCCGCTCGCGGGCGCGGGCCCCTGCAGGGCCGGGGCCTCTTTGTTCCGGGTCGGGTTCGCGCCGCTGTCGCTGCGGCTGCGGGCGCGCGCCGTGCGCTCAATCGGGCTGGCTCAGCCGATAGCCCGTCCCCGCGCGCTCCAGCCGATTGAAGGCCGGTTGCAGCATATGCCCGCCAGTGAACAGCACCCTGTCGCTGGCAAGCTGGTCGAGCAGGCGCTTGCGGGTCTGGCGCGCCATGTCGGCGTCCAGATCGAAGCTGATGGCGATCCCGGGGTCGGCGAGTTGCAGCGTCGGGGCGTGGACGATATCGCCGACATGCAGCAGGCTTTCCCCCGCGCTGTCGAGGCGCCAGCCGAAATGCCCCGGCGTGTGGCCCGGCAGCGCCATGCCCGAGAGCCCCGGCGCCACCTGCTGCCCGTCGCCCAGCATCTCCAGCCGGTCGCCATAGGCCGCCAGCACCGCCTGCGCGAGGCGCGACCAGTCGGCGATATCCGCCAGCGCTCCGGTGAACCGGCTTTCATCCGACCAGAAGGCGCGGTCGGCCTCGGTCACATGCAGGGTCGCGTTGGGGAACACGGCCGCCCCATCGGGGGTGATCATGCCGGCAATGTGGTCGGGGTGCAGATGCGTGGCGATCAGCGTGTCGATCTGCTCGGGCGTGACCCCACGCTCGGCCAGCCCGGCGAGAAGATTGCCGCAGGTCGGGCCGAACAGGTCGCGCGGCCCGGCATCGGCGAGGATCAGGCGCGCGCCCTGCCGGATCAGCACGGCGTTGAAATTGGTCGCGATCTCGGACGTTCCGGCGGCGTCCAGCAGCGAGTCGATCCGCGCGGGCTCGGTGCCGGGAAACAGTTCGGGGGTGAAGCTGAACGTGCCGTCGGTGATGATGCTGACCTCGGCCTCGCCGATGATCCGGGTAACCGTGTGGGGCATGGGGTGCCTCGCTTGGAGAATGCGATATTGGGGACGAGGGTAGCTTGCACGCCTTGGTCGTGCAACGATTCCCGCCGTGGGCGGGGCTGGGGGGGAAACAGCCACCTGCGCCGATGTCCCGACAGTCCCGACCGACGCAAAGACCCCTCCTGCGCTCTGCTAATCAGCCCGGAACCGGCTGTTTCCCAGCCCGCCGCCCGCCAGGCGCGCACTTTCCGGCGCAGGCGGCGTGTGAACGCGTGCGTCTTGCTCTCCATCCCGTTGCGCGGCACCGTCGGCAGCCGCGCCGGTATTCCGGTCCCGATCTGTGCGATCATCGCGCGGTATCGGGTCATCGGCGTATCCCAGCGCGGCTTTGCAGCGTCACCGACGCTTGGCGGTCCGATCCGGCAACAGCCCGGCGCCATCGACAGCACGCTCTGAGCCCGCAGGAGCGGGTCCCCTGCCGGTTATCCGCGCCTTTGCAGCGACATCTTGATGACGAAGGGGGTGAAACTGGCCGAGCCGATGCAGACCGCAGGCCCGGAATACGCCCCTCTGCCCGTTCACCTTTGCCCGAATATCCCGGGGCCCGAATATCCCGGGGGGTAGTCGCGCGTCACGCGCGACGGGGGCAGAGCCCCCGACCCCGCTTGCGCTACAGCGTGCGGCGGGCGCGCAGGGCGGCGCCGATGGTGCCGTCATCGAGGAAGTCCAGCGCGCCCCCGATCGGCACGCCCTGGGCAAGCGCGGTCACGGTCACCTCGCAGCCCTCCAGCGCCTCGGCGATGTAATGCGCCGTCGTCTGGCCATCGACAGTCGCGCCAAGCGCGAGGATCACCTCGCGCACCCCGTCCGCGCGCACGCGGGCGACAAGGTCGGGGATGCGCAGATCCTCGGGCCCCACCGCATCGAGCGCCGAGAGCGTGCCGCCGAGCACATGGTAGCGCCCGCCAAAGGCCTGCCCGCGCTCCATCGCCCAGAGGTCCGCGACATCCTCGACCACGCAGATCTCGCCCGTCGCGCGGCGCGGGTCGGTGCAGATCGGGCACAGGGCCGCGCCCGAGATATTGCCGCAGGATTGGCAGATCTGCGCGGTCTCGGCCACGCGTGACAGCGCCGCCAGCAGCGGGCGCAGGCTGCGCTCGCGCGTCTGGATGAGGTGCAGCACCGCACGGCGGGCCGAGCGCGGGCCCAGACCCGGCAGCCGCGCCATCTGCGCGATCAGCGCCTCGATCTCATTGGGAGGCTCGGACAAGCGCGCCTCACATCGGCGGCATCATGTCGCGCGGCAGGCCCATGCTTTCGGCGAGCTTGCCCATCTCGTCGCGCGACCGCGCCTCGGCCCGCGACTGCGCGTCCTTGATCGCGGCGAGGATCAGGTCCTCGACAACCTCTTTCTCGTCAGGGTTGAAGATCGAGGGGTCGATCTCGAGCGCGGTCAACTCGCCCTT
>PXES01000128.1 GCA_003564655.1 Paracoccaceae bacterium | reverse complement strand
TGCGCATCCGGGTCTATCGCGACAAGGGCTATTTCCACCCCGACGAGGCCGAGGCGCTGACTGCGCGCTGCGCCGATGTGCGAACCGAGATGTCAGGCCGCATCCTCGCCAATTTCACCCGCCATTTCGCCCGCGACTGACCGAGGGCAGGCCCGACCGCTGCGCTTGTGCGGGCGCGTCGCCAGCGGCCGCGCTCAGTTCCAGCAGGAAACCAGTACCGTCAGATCCGGCGCGATGCGGGTCAGCGTCGCTGCCGGCACCACCACATCCTCGCGCAGCGTTGCACCTGCGACATCGGCCCCGTTCAGGAATTCGAGGATCGCACGCGAGTCGACGGCGAAATTCACCCCCTCGGGCAGTTGCCGGTTGCCATCCTGCGCATGGCCCGTCAGCAGCCCGATCACCGCGCCGTTCGGGCCGAAGACCGGCCCGCCGCGATCGCCCTCGCGCACATCCGCGCTCAGGCGCAGCACGCCTTCCTCGCCCGACAGGCCCTGCACATCCTCGACCCGGCCGAAGGTCAGCACCGGCTGGAACATCACATCGGCGTAGGAAAAGCCCGAGACCGTTACCTCTGCCCCCAGCGGCGCTTCGCGGTCGTCGAACTGCGCAAAGGCCAGCGGCACCAGCGGCGTCTCGGGTTCCAGCACGGCGAGGCCAAGCGAATCGTCGCGCGAGATAACGCGGGCATTGTAGGCCTCGTCGATCGTCACCCGGCTGCACTCCGCCACGCTCTCGGCCGTGGTCAGCACCGTGCCTGTCGCGTCGATGTAGAAGCCCGAGCGCGAGAAGGCGGGCCGCCGCACGGACAGTCCCGACAGCAATTCGCGCGGCGGCACCATGCTTGCCTGCCCCGCACTCGCGGGCAGCGCCCCGGGCAGGGTCGCGAAGCTGTCCTCCATCATCGGCAGCACGCGTTCCATCTGCTCGTCATGTTCCGGCGTCCAGATCAGCGTCCAGCCCTTGACCGCACCATTGCGGTACTGCGCGACCGTGTGCGAGCGCAGCGTGTCATTCTGCCCGGTCAGCAGGAACGAGTTCTGCCGCCGCTCGCGTTCGCCCTCCAGCGGCACGATCTCGAGCGTCTGCATGATCTCGTAAAGCCCGAACAGCGTCGCGGGGGTGCCCTCCTGGCTGATCAGCAGCACCCGCACGCCAGAGTCGTCGCGCGCGCCGTAATGCGCGAATGGCGTCTCGTGCCGGTCGAACTCGACCATCGCCAGCGGCAGGTCGATGCTGATGCCCGCTACCTCGTCGCGCACCGTCTCCATCCCCAGCGCGGCCAGCTCGGCGCGGTAGCCGTCCATCAACTCCGCCCGCTGGCGGGTCGTCAGAACGCCGGTAGGCTCATACCCGCGATCTTCCTGCCATTCCGCCATCGCGCGGCGGGTGCCGGGGCCGAAAGCGGCGTCGATGGCCAGCGTGTAGAAGCCATACCATTGCAGCGCTGTCTGCAGATCGGCGCGGTCGTCCCGGTCGAGCAGCCGCTCCGAGGCCTGCGCCTCGCGCAAGGTCTCTTCGGGTTCCGGCGCGGGCTCGGTCACGACCGGCGCGACTTCGGGCTCCGGCTCGGGCGCCTCGGCGACGGGTGCCTCGACCGGCGCTTCAGGCTCGGGCATGCTGCCATCGACGGGGAAGATCCGCTCGCCATAATCCGATCCAGTGCTGATAAAGGCATCGGCCGGGATCGCCCCCTCGGCGCGCAACTGCCGCCGAACGGTGAAGGCATCGATCTCGCTCTCGAAGGGGCCGATACTGATCGCATACCAGTTGCTGGTCAGTCGAAAGCCGCTCACATTGCCCAGCCGCGCGTCGATCAGCGCCGCGCGTTCGAGCGCATCCTCCAGATCGCGCTGCGCCTCGATCTGGACCCAGCGGGCGTCCTGTGCCGCAACTGGTCCGGCGAGGACCGCCGCCGCGAGCAACGCCGCCAGACGCGTGAAAAAGCTTGGCATGATCTGAAAACCCTCTCGTGACGTGCCCGCTGTCGCCGCGTCCGGCCCGCATGCACGGGTTTATCCCGTTGACCCCTGACAGAGCCTTCCCTATTGAGACGCAGCATTAAGAAATTCTGCGTGCATGACAAGAGGCGGCAATGCGCCAAGGCCCCGAAACACCATCACAAAAGCCACAGTGTTTCCAGGACGTGATCCTGGGCCTGCAAGGCTACTGGGCGGCGACGGGCTGCGCCGTCCTGCAACCCTACGACATGGAGGTCGGCGCAGGCACCTTTCCCCCCGCCACCACGCTGCGCGCGCTGGGCACGCGCCCCTGGGCGGCGGCCTATGTCCAGCCCTCGCGCCGCCCCACCGACGGGCGTTATGGCGAGAACCCCAACCGCCTGCAGCACTACTACCAGTATCAGGTGATCATCAAACCCTCGCACCCCGATCTGCAGGACCTCTATCTTGGGTCCTTGCGCGCCATCGGGATCGACGACGCCCTGCACGACATCCGCTTTGTCGAGGATGACTGGGAATCCCCCACCCTCGGCGCCTGGGGGCTGGGCTGGGAAGTCTGGTGCGACGGAATGGAAGTGTCGCAATTCACCTATTTCCAGCAGGTTGGCGGGCATGACTGCCACCCCGTCTCGGGCGAGCTGACCTACGGGCTGGAGCGGCTGGCCATGTATGTGCTGGGCGTCGATCATGTGATGGACATGCCCTTCAACCGCCCGGATGCCCGCATCCCCCTGACTTACGGCGACGTGTTCCGCCAGACCGAGCAGGAATACTCGCGGCACAATTTCCACGGTGCCGACACTGCGAAACTCTTCGAGGATTTCCGCAAGGCCGAGGTTGAATGCGCCCGCCTGCTGGGCATGGACCCCGCCGACCCGGCGCTGGGAAACCGCTCCAACATCATGGCGCACCCGGCCTATGACCAGTGCATCAAGGCCAGCCACATCTTCAATCTGCTCGACGCGCGCGGGGTGATCTCGGTCACCGAACGGCAGGCCTATATCGGCCGCGTCCGTGCGCTGGCGAAGCTCTGCGCCGATGCCTTCGTGCAGACCGAGGCAGGCGGGGCCGCGGCCTGATGGGCCGCATCCTCGTCATCTTCCTGCTGGGCTCGGCCGTGCTGGCGGGGGTGGGGGCGTGGTACATGCAGGTTCATGCCCTCTACGACCGGCTGCCCGAACAGGACAGCGTGCTGCTGACCCCGCTGGCGGCAGCCGCGCCGCAGCCCTTTCCGGTGCGCAACTTTCAGGGCATCGACTCCGACAGCGCGCCCATCCGTTACCGCGCCTGCTTCGACATCGATGCCGAGCCCGCGCAGTTCACCCCGCATCCCGACCCCACGCCGCTGATCGCGCCGGGCTGGTTCGACTGTTTTGACGCGGGCGTCCTGACCGCCGCGCTGGAAGACGGGCGCGCGCAGGCCGTGATGGGCGTGTCCAATCTGGAATACGGCATCGACCGCGTGGTGGTGCTGATGGACGGGCGCGGCTATGCCTGGCAGCAGATCAATGCCTGCGGCGAGGCGCATTTCGACGGCGACCCGGTGCCGCCCGGCTGCCCCCCACCCCCCGAGCGCTGAGGCCCCATGCCTGACCTTCTGATCGAGCTTTTCTCCGAGGAAATCCCCGCGCGGATGCAGGCGGGCGCGGCGGCGGCGCTGAAGTCGCGGATGACCGACGCGCTGGTCGAGGGGGGGCTGACCTACGCCCATGCCGAGGCCTTCGCCACGCCGCGGCGCCTGACGCTGGCGGTGCAGGGGCTGACCGCGCACTCGCCCGAACTGCGCGAGGAACGGCGCGGCCCGAAGGTGGGCGCGCCCGAGAAGGCGGTGGAGGGGTTCCTGCGCTCGACCGGGCTGACCCTCGAAGATCTGGAAATCCGCGACGACAAGAAGGGGCAGGTCTACATGGCCGTGCTCACCCGTCCCGGCCGCCCCGCCGCCGAGATCGTGGCCGAGGCGCTGGAGGGTGTGATCCGGTCCTTCCCCTGGCCCAAATCCATGCGCTGGGGTGAGGGATCCTTGCGCTGGGTGCGCCCCCTGCACGCGATCCTGTGTATCCTCTCGGATGAGGAGGGGGCCGCGGTGGTGCCGCTGACCGTCGACGGCATCACCGCGGGCGATGTCACGCGCGGGCACCGCTTCATGGCGCCGGAGCCGTTTTCCGTCACGGGGTTCGAGGATTACGCGGAAAAGCTCAAGCGCGCGAAGGTCATGCTCGACCCCGAGGAACGCGCGGCACACATCTGGAACGAGGCCAGCCAGATGGCCTTTGCGCAAGGTCTGGAACTGGTCGAGGACAAGGGCCTGCTGGCCGAGGTGGCGGGGCTGGTGGAATGGCCCGTGGTGCTGCTGGGGCGGATCGATGAGGCGTTCCTCGGCCTGCCGCCCGAGGTGTTGCAGACCTCGATGAAGGAGCATCAGAAGTTCTTTTCGCTGCGCGACCCGAAATCGGGGCAGATTGTCGGGTTTGTGACAGTCGCGAACCGCGAGACAGTGGATGGCGG
>PXES01000061.1 GCA_003564655.1 Paracoccaceae bacterium | reverse complement strand
CCCCGTGGCTGCAGGGCACGGCTCGGCTCAAGCTGTTGCCCGATGGCTCGATGGAAGTGACCGGCCGTGTCGCACTTCCCGACACGCTCGAGGTGTTCCCGGAGAAGAAACTGGAACGGCAGCTTATTTCGATTGGGGTCGATATCCCCGTCTTTGGCGTCGCGGTGGCCGGGCAGCGGATCGGCATCTTTCTCAACATCAATGGGGCGCTTACGGCCAAGGCCTCGATCGGGCCAGGCGAGTTGCGGAACGTCGCCGTCGAGGTCACCTACAATCCCGAGGACGAAAACACAACGCGGGTCAGCGGTTCAGCGCGTTTCGTGGTGCCGGCCGAGGCGGGGCTGAGGCTTGCCATCCAGGGCGCGATTGGGGCAGGCATTCCCGTCGTCTCGGCGCGTGCCGGGCTCGAGATCGGGGGTGAGCTGGGTATAAGCGGCGAAGCGACGGCCGGGGCCGAGGTAGAATGGACCCCCTCAAACGGGCTGTCCATGGAGGCCGATGTCGGGGTCAGCGCCGCTCCGAAATTCACCTTCGACATCGCCGGTTTCGTCGATGTCAGCGCCGATCTCCTACTGACCAAGATCGAGCTGTACTCCAAGCGCTGGCAGCTTGCTTCGTTTGAATACGGCTCGGGGATGCAGGTCGGTGCCAGCCTGACCGTGCGCATCGAGAACAATGAATTGCAACCCATCTCGATGGACGACGTGGATCTGACCGTGCCCGATATCGACCCGGTCGGGCTGGCACGCGGGTTGATCGGCAAGGTGGTGTAACGCAGGAGGTGCCAGATGGGCAAAGCAGAGAGCCCTATCGAAGTCAGTCGCAGGCTCAACAACGAGGCGGCAATGCTGCATGTAAATGGCCAGAGTGATGCGGCGCGTGATCGCTATACACAGGCCATCGCCGCCCATCCCGAGAATGCCACGGCGCATAACAATCTGGGCTATCTGCTGGCCCAGATGGGCGAGCTGGACGCGGCTGTGGCGGAATACGAGACCGCGCTTGCGCTCGCGCCCGAGAACACGACCGCACTGGCCAATCTCGCGTCGGCGCGCGCGGTGCAGGGCGATCTCAAGGAGGGGCTGCGGCTGCTCGAACGCGCGGTGAGCCTCGCGCCCGAGAATGTGCAAGCCTGGGAGAATCTGGGGCGGCTGGCACTGGCGGCAGAACGGCTGGACCGCAGCGAGGCGGCGCTGCGCCGCGCGCTGGCTCTAGGCGGAGACGCGTATGATCGGCGCGCGGGCGTGCTGCTGCAGCTTGGCGCGGTCGTCGCTGCGCGGGGCCGTCTGGGCGAGGCGGCCGAAATCATGGAGGCGGGCTGCACTGCCAACCCCAGCGATGCCTCGGCCTGGCGGCAGCTTGGGGCGCTGCGTTTCCTGCGACAAGATTATGGCCTTGCCACCGAGGCCCTGGAGACGGCTTTGCGGATCTCCCCAAGCGACCAGGAGGCGTTGCGCCATCTTTATCTCACCCATCTCGCACGCGGTCGGCGTACCGAGGCCGAGGCCATGCTGCTGCGGTTGATCGAGACCGCGCCCCACGACCCCGGCCCGCAAACCGATCTGGCGCTCTTGCGGCTGGATCGGCGTGAATATGCGACCGCTGCGGCGATCCTTGCTCAGGCTGCGGCGCTGCCCGACGCAGGCGCGCGCACGCGCTTCTATCATGGTCTCGCACTCTGGCTTTCCGGGCAGCACGTCGAGGGCCGAGCGGCGCTGAGCGCGCTTGCGGCCGAGGGCGGCACCTATGGCGAACGCGCGCTCCAGCAACTTGCCGAGCTTTCCGAGGCATGAGCCGCGACACGACCTTCGAGACATGGCGCGGCAGGCATCGCGGCGCGACCATACTTGTGTGTGGCTGCGGGCGTTCGCTCGCGGCACTCGCCGCCAAGCCGCCCTGCCCGGTGATCGGCGTCAATGACATCGGCCGCAGGTTCGATCCCGATTATCTGGTGGTGGTAAACCCGCGCCGGCAGTTCCCGCCCGAGCGCTTCGCAGCAATTGAGCGCAGCCGCGCACGGGCCGTCTTCACCTGCATCCCCGATATCGGGCTGTCGCATCCGTGCGTGGTGCGATTCCGGCTCGGCCAGCGCGGGGGCACGTCGCTTACCCCCGAGGGCACGCTGCCCTACACGCGCAACTCGCCTTATATCGCGCTGGCGCTAGCCCTATATATGGGGGCGCGGCGCATCGGGCTGATCGGGGTGGATTTCACCGACGACCATTTCTTCGGTGCCACAGGCACCCACCCGCTGGCCGGCGAGATCGACCAGATGAACCGCGAATACGGCCTGCTGGCTTCAGCAGCGGCACGCACGGGGGTCAAGATCGTCAACCTGTCGGCCGAAAGCCGACTGGCCGCGCTGCCGCGTGTCGCGTTGTCCGATTTTCTTGACAGGCGTGCGCCCCGGCACCGGGTGCTGCATGTGGCGCGCACCAATTGCGCAGGCGCAATCTGGAACCTGCACCAGCTTATGCTGGCCGATGGCCGGGTCGAGAGCAGGGTCTCGACCGCCTCGGAATTCACCGTCGGCATCGGCCGACCGCGACGCTATCCGCAGGATATCTCCTGGCAGGACACGGAGGCGATGAGCGCCGCCATCGCGCGCGCTGATATCCTGCATTTCCACAATTTCGTCGATGCACAAAGCCCTGCGCTGGCCCGTTTTGCAGCCGCGATGTGCGGCAAGCCGGCAGTGCTGCAAGTCCATACCGAACCGCGGCTGCTTGCGCGCCACTTCCCGGGCCGCAATCCGCAAAGTCGTAGCGACATTCCAGTGCTGGTCGTGGCGCAGAAACAAGCGCGCTTCTACCCCAGCGCGACGCCCGTCCTGAACGCGCTCGACCCGGCGGAATTCGCGTCTTTTCCTGGCGCAGGCCGACCCGCGCCCGGCCCTCCAAGGGTAGTCTACACGCCCACCGATCTGGCCGATTATCCAGCTCAACCGCCAACCTGTCGCGGCAAGGGCTACGGGCGCACCCGCACCATACTTGAGCAGCTTGGCGCGGCCAGACTGATCGAACCAGTGATCGCCCTTGACCTCGACCGAGAGGAGTCGCTTGCCCTCGCGCATGGTGCCTCTGCCCGGATCGACGAATGCGTGACCGGCGGCTACCATCTGACGTCGCTTGAGGCGCTGGCGCAAGGGCTGGCAACCTTCGCCTGGCTCGACTCTGAAACGCGAGCGCTTCTTGCGCAGATGACAGGCAGTGACGAGGCCGCACTGCCCTGGGTGTCAGTGCCGCTTGACGGTCTAGAGGCGCGGCTTGCGGCCATGGCGCGCCAACCAGAGAGCTTCGCGGCAGCCGGTGCGGCTGGCCGGGACTGGATGGCGCGGCACTGGACCGCCGAAGCCGTGCTCGCGCCGATCTTCGCCGCTTATGACGGGATCACAACTACCGCCGCGCCATTACCTGCCCGGCCAGCGCGCAGAAGTACCACGCTGGGCGACGTTCCAACCCGCCGCGTGCATGCCGCCGAAGGCCAACTGCCGTCTATATGCGCCGCGCCCGATGGCAGCTTGTCGGCCACGCTTCCCGGTCGCCCGGCACCGCGCCGATCCGAGGATTTCCCGCAGCGTATCCGCCTTGGCGCCGGGCTTCTGGATCGCGCAGGCACGCTTGTCGGCGGGATTGCCCATATCCTCGGCAACGGCCCCTCGCTGGCCAAGGTCGATCTGGCGCGTCTCAAGGGCGACTGCGTGATCGGTGTCAACGCAGCGCCCCTGTTGCAAGCGCGCTTGGGTCGGCCTTTCGATGCCTATTGCGTGAGCGACCGGCGTTTCCTTGCCACAGCCGAAGGGCTGGCCATGGTGCAGGCCGCGCCCCCTTCGCTGCGCGTCTTCGCTGGCTACTGCGCCGGATTCGTCGAGGATGCCGACATTCACTATGTGCGCATCCTGCCGAGCGACGGCGCCTCGGACGATCTCCGACTCGGGGTGTATCATGGCTGTTCGGTCGCACTTTTCGCAGGCCAGCTTGCCGTCTGGCTGGGAGCGGGAGAGGTGCGGCTGCACGGGATGGAATGCGACTATTCTATCGGCCGGTTCGACGCGCCTGCCGGCCACGCCGCGCGGCCCAACGATCCCGGCATCTATCCGCGCATCGTGCGAAATGCCGAGGCGCTGGCGGCATTACTCGCCCGTCGGGGCGGGCGGCTGAGCGTCGCTGGCCCGTCGAGGCTGACAGGCAGCTTTGGCGCAACGCCGGTTCCAGGCATCACCCCTCTGCCGATCGCCGGATGCGCAGTTGAATAGGCTTCGCGCCGGACTTCGCACCCGATATGCCATAGATCCGAGCTTACTTGATACCGCGCGGAACGGCGCATTGACGGGGTGATCGTAAAGGTATAAACCTCTATATCATTACGGTATCATTCAGCCCATCTCTAGCCTAAAAACGGTCCGAACGCTTGTTATGGCCAAACAGATTATGCAATTCGAGCTGGAGGACGGCAGTCCAGTCTATG